>NZ_CANLCN010000007.1:0-269341 GCF_947489045.1 Saccharicrinis aurantiacus | reverse complement strand
GTTAGATACTTAAATATAACAAATGCTTTGTTTCTTTTCTCTTAAAATAGAACTTTTCTTACGTCGAATTCACGTTAAATAGGAAGTACTAAAAAGTCAAAAGCCCCGTACCTGTGGGAGTGGGATACGGGGCTTTTAATATTCAAAATGTGTGAATTGGGTAATATCTTTTTTGTGATATTACGATGCTAAAGGTAAAAAGTTACCGAATAGACTAATTTTTACCATCCTCCACCTAATGCTTTGTACAGAAGTATATAAGATGTCATTTCATCTAAATAGGCATCGTTCAACGAAACTTCTGCATCAAATAGTAAACGTTGTGCATCTAGTACATCTAAATAGTTAATTACTCCATTAATATATTGCAGATTTGCTAACTCTAAATAAGTACGAGAAGAATTTTCAAGCTCTTTCATCAATGCTCGCACTTCTTTAGCTTTATAAAATGTAGTTATTGAATTGTTTGTCTCCTGAAAAGCACCCAAAACGGTTTTCTCATATTCAAAATATTGTTGCTCAAAAGCAGCTCGGCTTGCCTTTAGTCTTGCTTTATTAGCCCCAGCAGCAAAGATTGGCGCTAAAATATCTCCTGCAAAATAACTGTATGGGTTGGTCAAAAGATCACTTAAATCCTTACTCTGCATACCGTATTGCGCTGTTAAAGTAATTTTAGGAAATAAGTTAGTTAATGAAACACCAACATCCGCATTAGCGGCAATTAAAGTTTGTTCCGCCATTCTTACATCTGGTCTTCTTTCTAGAAGATAAGAAGGCATCCCTACGGGGATAGAATCTTGTATAATATTTTCTGTTATATCCACTTCAATATCATATACCGTCGGCATCTTACCCAACAATAGTGCAAGCTGATTTTGCTTTAATACAATGGTTCTTTCCACTTTAGGAATAAGTGTCATTGTTTTCGCATATTCAACTTCAGCCTGACGCAAAGATGTTTCAGAAGTTAAACCTCCTTCAAAACGGAGTTTAGCTAAATCAACCCCCTCTTGCCTCGCACGTCCTGTTTCCTTAATTATTTGAAGCTCTCGCTTGGAAGCAAATAATTCGAAATAAGTTTGCGCCACATTAGCTATTAAAGACATCTTAACAGATCGTTGTGCTTCAGTTGTTTTAAGATATTCTGCCATAGCAGCCTCTTTTCCCCAGCGAATATTTCCCCATAAATCGAGTTCCCAACTCAACTCTGCACGTAAACGATTAATATCGCTAGTCCCTGAATAATCAATATTTTCCTGGTACTTTTCTCCAAACACTGATACTTCAGGAAACATTGGTGCTGCAGCAATCCGTTTCAAAGCCATTGTTTGACGAATACGAGCCGCAGCTATTTTCATATCCTGATTATTCTCCAGAGCAGTATGTATCATATTTACAAGAATCGTATCCTTAAATAAAAGATACCATTCTAAATCTGCTAATGATGCGGAGTCATTTGCTTGCACTGTTGTTATCGCATCGGGTATATCCATTTCTGGTGCTTGGTATTCTTTACCAACTTTACATCCTGTAACAATAAACAGTGCGAATGATATAATATATAGTAGTTTCATCTAATTAGATTTATTCTTACGTAAACGACTGATTCCCTTATTAATCATTACAAAAAAGAAAGGAACTAATATAATACCAAAGGTGATGGAAGCTAACATTCCGAAAAACACTCCTGTTCCGATAGAGTGCCTACTTGCAGAACCTGGGCCTGATGCAAATACCAATGGCAACATACCTAACACAAAAGCAAGCGAAGTCATTACAATGGGTCTAAATCGTAACTTAGCAGCTGTTATGGCCGACTCAACCAACTCTACCCCTTTTTCCATTTCTTGTTTAGCAACTTCTACGATCAATATGGCATTTTTTGCAGACAGGCCAATTAGCGTAACCATACCTATTTGGAAATAAATATCATTATCGAGACCAACCACCCAAATACCAAGGAATGCACCTAGCACTGCAATTGGAATGGATAGAATAACTGAAATTGGAATCAACCAACTTTCGTATTGTGCTGCCAGAAACAGAAATACAAAAATAAGAACCAATGACATGATAATGCCAATTTGGCCACCAGCTTGCTTCTCCTGAAAAGAAATTCCACTCCACTCATAACCTATATTACTAGGGAGTTTTGTTCGTACTATTTCTTCGAGTTTATTCATCGCTTGACCAGAACTATAACCACTGCCTGATTCTCCTCTGATAACAGCAGTACTGAACATATTGAATCGTTTTATACTACCTGGACCGGCACTAAAGCCGAGTGTTCCAACAGCTGTAACCGGTACCATTGAACCGTTATTTGTTTTAACAAAAAACATATTCAGGTTTTCTTTGGTAAGTCTGTAGTTTTCATCAGCCTGAAGATTCACTTTATAAATACGATTAAACATATTAAAATCGTTAACATACAAAGAGCCTAGATAGGCTTTCATTGTTGAAAAAATATCCGAAAGAGGAATCCCTAAAAATAATGCTGCTTCCCTGTTGACATCGAAATTAACTTGAGGAACGTCTGCCTGTAAGTTAGAAGAAACACCCTGAAGTTCTTTTGAATGACTCGCGTAATGTAACAAGGTGTCATTAGCAGCAACCAAATTCTCCCATGTTGCTCCTGCTCTTGCCTGCAACTGCATCTCAAAACCTCCAGAGGTTCCTAGGCCTGGAATTAATGGTGGCTTCGATATAAAAATACGAGCCTCTGGATAACGATAAAGTTCCTCTCTAATATTATCAATAACAGCATTCAACTTCAGCTCATCCTCTTCGCGTTCTGACCAATCATTAAGTAGTACGGTTAATTTTGCTCTACTTTGAGATGTTCCCAAACGAGGACTATTTCCTGTAATATTCTCAACTGCCTTAACTGCCGGATGCTTCAATATATAAGCAACAGCTCTCTCTGTAACTTCAACAGTACGTTGTAAAGCAGCACCTTCAGGTAAATCAATCTCAACAGTGAATTGCCCTTGATCTTCCTCAGGAATAAAGCTTTCTGGCACCAATTGAATAGCGACAAAAATAAATACTATTACCAATCCGAAAGCCACAAAAATTCTCTTGGGTTTAGCAACTGAAGCCGATATATATCCTAAATATTTATTATTCCCAGTTTCTAATACCTTATTAATTTTTGTAAATAGCCAATTGGTTTGTCCGCTAGCAGGTTTTAAAATAATAGCACATAAAGCCGGACTCAACGTTAAGGCCACAACTGTAGATAATAGAACTGAGACAACTATAGTAACCGAAAATTGTTTGTATAACTCGCCTGAAATACCACCTAAAAAACTTACTGGTATAAATACCGCCGCTAGCACTAGAGATGTTGCAATTAAAGCTCCAGATAGTTCTTTCATCGCCTCATGCGTAGCTTCTCGTGCAGATAGTTTCTTTTCTAACATTAAACGTTCCACATTCTCCACAACAACAATGGCATCATCAACCACAATACCAATAGCCAATATTAATCCCAGCAAGGTTAAAAGGTTAATAGAAAATCCAAGAGCAAGCATTACCCCAAAAGTTCCTATTAAGGATATGGGAACAGCAATAATTGGTATTAAAGTAGCCCTCCAGTTTTGTAGGGATAGAAAAACTACCAAAACAACTAGAAACAAAGCCTCTAACAGTGTGATGTAAACTTCCTTAATTGACGAAATAATATAATCTGTCATATCATATGGCACATCATACTCGATACCTTCAGGGAAGTTTTTACTTATTTCTTCCATCTCTGCTTTAACTCTATCAGCAACTTCTAGAGCATTAGCCCCTGGTAGGAGATAAATAGCTAAGATTGCAGCATTCTCATTATTAAAACCAGATTCTTGATTATAACTAGATGCCTCTAAATTAATAGTTGCTACATCGCGCAAGCGAACAATACTTCCATCTTCACTGGCTCGTAGTACAATATTTTCGAACTCCTCAGGAGTTGTTAATCGACCATGGGTAGAAATAGGCATTGAAATATCAATACTATTATTCGGCTGTAATCCCAACTCCCCTGCAGCGGATTCTCTATTTTGATCCTTTATAGCAGAAGATAAGTCACTTACGGTTAGACCATAACTTGCTAATTTATCGGGGTACACCCAAATACGCATTGAATAATAACGGCTTCCTACATTGGAAACTCGTCCTACCCCAGGAACCCGCCTTACAATATCTAATATGTTTAAAGTTGCGAAGTTACTCAGGTATATTTCATCGAACTTGGGATCATTCGAAGTGATACTTATCGTTAATAATTGCCCTGCTGCTTGCCGTTCTACACTAATACCATTTTGAACTACTTCGGCAGGTAGGCGAGATTCAGCCAACTTTACTCTATTTTGAACTTCCACCGCGGCAATTGCAGGATCAGTACCAACCTCAAATGTAATATCTAATGATAAACTTCCCGAGTTAGAACTATTAGATTCCATATACAACATTCCTGGTGTACCATTTAATTCTTGTTCTATTGGTGTTGCGATTGCCTCAGAAACTGTTGTGGAATTGGCACCTGCATAACTAGCTTTTACTTTTACAAGGGGTGGTGTTATTTGAGGGTATTGATCAACGGGCAATACTGAAATTGCAATTACTCCTACCAATACTATCAGAATGGAAATTACCATCGAGAAGACTGGTCTATCTATAAAAAATCCAGGCTTCATATGTTATTCCTCCTTTTTAAATTGGTAAATAGTATCTGATTCTGCAATTGGCAACATCTTTATCCCTGGATTTAACTTGTGCTGTCCTTCCACCACAATATTGTCGTAAGACGATAAACCTCTGTTGATCACTATCTCATTCTGCAGTTCGGCACCTGTTTCTACAAATCGTTTTTCAGCAACACTATCATTTCTCATTACGTAAACAAACGCCCCTCCATCTTCAATAATTAAAGATTTACGTGGGATAACAACCGATTTTTCTAGTACATCAATCAACAGTTTTACCTTGGTAAACTGCCCTGGCAAAAGTACTCTTCCTTCGTTCGGAAGTTCTGCCCTCACAATAAAAGTACCCGTTTTAGTATCTACTTCAGGATTTGTAAAGTCTACAATACCCTTAATCGGATAAACCGTATTATCAGCCAATGTTACTTCTATGGTAGGTTTCCACTTTTTAGTGGTATCCAATTGTGATAAATTTACATTACGTTCTTTACTTCGCAGGTAATCTAAAGCAGTTAAACTAAACAAAACAGCAACTGTATCCGTCTGAAAAACTGTTGTTAATAAGGAAATACCAGAACCTCCTACTAAAGCTCCAATATCAGCCTTCCGCTCTCCTACTCTTCCGGTTAAAGGAGAACGCACTGCGGTAAAACTCAATTGAAGCTCAGCCTGAGCAACATTGGCTTCACTAATGGCAATATTGGCTTCTTCTGATTCTAAAGAGGATACCGCGTTATCAAGATCGAGCTGACTGGCTGCATTTTTCTCGTACAATGGTTTTAATCGCTGTACATCCCTTTCTGACTTAGCCCTAGCTGCATGTGCTTGCTTTAATTTTGCTTTTGCCTCATTGAGCTTTGCTCTATACATGGTAGGATCAATTTCAAATAGAAGCTCTCCTTCCTCTACTCGTCCTCCCTCTTCGAACAACCTTTTTTCCAAGAAACCCTCAACTCGGGCTCTAACCTCAACATGTTTAAATGCGCGCACCCTTCCAACGTACTCTCCATAAAGTTCAACATTCCGAACTTCGGGTGAATCAATACGCACAACTGGTGCTTTCTCAGGCAATTCTTTACAGGAAATAATTAGTAATAATAAGGTAAATATTACCCCTGCCTTGCTAATTGTGTGTTTTATAAGCATAAAACCTTAGTATAGTAGTGAATAAAATGTTTCTGTAGCGTAATAGTAATTACTCAAATATCATTCCTTTTATTGAGTATTTCAAATAAGCATTCTGTTAATAAGAAATCCTATATTATTATATTATTGACATTAAGCAATTAAACCCCAAAGCTAATAAATAAGTATTACAATTCTTAATCTACATTTAACATATAAATCAATCATCGCTTCGTATTGATATTATTAATTGGCTCGGATAATAAAAGTAATTCAGATTATTAAGCCTTAATAAACTCGTTACAATTTCATACTTTTGTAATTTATAAAAAACCATAGATAATGCAGGCAAAAACTTTATTAATCACTCCACCTTTTACACAACTGAATACCCCCTATCCTGCAACAACATACTTAAAAGGTTACCTTAACAAAATTGGCAAACATTGTTCTCAGGTAGATTTAGGAATAGACCTTATTCTGCAAATATTTTCTACCGAAAAATTAGAGTCTCTTTTTAATATTGCCTCAAATAAGGAGCAATCCTATACCGCTAACACAAATAGAATAATAGCACTACAAGATGACTACATTGGCTGTATTGATGCGGTAATCCAATTCTTACAAGGTAAAAATAACACCTTAGCCCATACTATATGTAGTCGTAATTTTTTACCCGAAGCGAGTAGATTTAATACGCAAGAAGATATTGAATGGGCATTTGGAGCCATGGGAATAATTGATAAAGCCAAGCACTTATCCACACTCTTTCTTGAAGATTTATCTGATTTTATAATTGAAGCTATTGATCCACATTTTGGTTTTAGCAGATATGCAGAAAGAATAAGTTCTGCTGCAGCATCGTTCGATCCTATATATGACGAATTGATAAGTGACAACTCTCCAATCATTAGTTTACAGTTAGAGATACTTCAAACCATAATAGAGCACGAAAAGCCCCAACTTATAGGCTTTTCCATTCCCTTCCCTGGTAACCTGTTTTCTGCACTAAAGTGTAGTCAATTTATAAAGACACATTATCCCGAAATTAAAATTAGTATCGGTGGAGGTTACCCCAATACAGAACTTAGGCAAATACAAGATATACGCTTATTTGAGTTTATCGATTTTATAACTTTGGATGATGGAGAAGCTCCACTAATCAATTTGATTGAACACATCGAGGGGAATAGGCCTATTGATCAATTAAAAAGAACTTTGATATTAAAAGGTGAATCGATAGAATATATTGATGCTTCAGATACTAAAGATATTTCGCAGCGAGAAGCCATAACTCCTTGTTATGAAGGCTTATCTATAAAAGATTACTTGTCAGTAATTGAGATTACAAATCCAATGCATAGTTTGTGGAGCGATGGAAGGTGGAACAAACTAACGATGGCGCATGGTTGCTATTGGGGGAGGTGTACTTTTTGTGATACAACTTTAGATTACATCAAACGCTTTGAACCATCTACAGCAAAAATATTATGCGATAGAATGGAGGAAATGATTAAGCAAACCGGTGAAACAGGGTTTCATTTTACCGATGAAGCTGCACCCCCTGCACTTATGATTGCCTTGGCTCAGGAAATTATTAAACGTAAATTATCAGTTACTTGGTGGACAAATGTAAGATTTGAGGCTTCTTTCACAGAGGATGTTTGCAAATTATTAAAGGCATCGGGATGCATAGCGGTATCAGGAGGAATGGAGGTTGCTTCCGATAGAATTCTATCACTTATTAACAAAGGGGTAAGTGTAAGTAAAGTTGCTGTGGTATGTAATAATTTTACGCTATCCGGAATTATGGTTCACACCTACCTGATGTATGGATTTCCAACGCAAACCGAGCAAGAAACGATTGACTCATTAGAAATTGTACGTCAATGCTTTGAGGCTAATATTGTACAATCCGGATTTTGGCATCAATTTGCCATGACATGTCACAGTCCTGTGGGTAAAAATCCTGATCGTTTCATGGTAAGTATTGATCAAGAAGAAACGAACTCTTTTGCAAATAACGACCTTTATCACACTGACCCAGAAGGAGCAAAACATAAAATGTTTAGTGAAGGGTTAAAAAAATCTTTATTTAATTATATGCATGATGTAGGCTTTGATCTCCCTTTGCAAGAATGGTTCGATTTTAAGGTTCCTAACGCAAGTATAAGTAAAGACTATATTTACTCATCCATAGAAAATTACGAAGGCGAGGAACTTAGTCCTAATAAAAAAATAATATGGCTTGGTGGTAAATGTACTGCTAATAGATATAGTAAGAAGAATAAAAAAGGAAAGAGCATAACACTGCTAAAACTAAGTATTTTCACAAAAAAAGAAACTCTTATATTTAGCGTAAATGAGAAATTAGGCCAATGGATTATACAACTCATTGACGAATTATTGCTTGGAAAAAAAATTACCTTTGGGGAATTTGAAGATTCATATATTAATAAAGAAATTGGCGACTTTGACCTATTTTGGGAAAGTGAGGCTTTCGAAAAATTAAGAGAGGCTGGTTTGCTTATTATTTAACAAACACTTTTCAATCATTTTTAATCGATAAATATTTAAAACCAAATGAAACAATACATAGCTATAGCTTTACTTATTTGCTGCACCAGTTTAATCAAAAGCCAAAATATAGAAGCTTTTTTAATTCCTCAACCAAAAACACTTGAAATTAAAAATGGACAACTGAACCAACAATTAAATACACAACTGCCCACTGAAGAATTGTACCAATTCTTGAAATCACTTTGTGCTTTTGATTATGTGGGTCAAATAACGCATTTCACAAGCCCGTATGCACAACACAGCATCTCATTTTTATTAGATGATTCAATAAATACTAACGATGCTTACACACTTGATATTGATTCTGCCAGCATTAGTATTAAAGCAAAAAACTTAGCTGGTTTATACTACGGTAAACAAACTCTGCAGCAACTCATCAGCTATAGCGAAACGACTCAGCAAAACATACCAGCACTGCATATTAGCGATGCGCCAGATTTTGAACGTAGGGGCTACATGTTAGATATAAGTAGAAATAAGGTTCCTACGATGGAATCAATTTTTAAATTAATTGATTTGTTAGCCTCATTAAAAATTAACGAATTTCAGTTATATACAGAACATACATTTGCTTATAAAAACCACAAAATGGTTTGGGAAGGATGCAGTCCTATAACACCCGAAGAAATTCAAATAATAGACCTATACTGTAAAAGTAAACATATTGATTTGGTTCCTAATCAAAACTCCTTTGGCCATATGGAAAATTGGTTACGACATGATGAATACTTGCATTTAGCAGAGTGCCCTGAAGACTGTAAAACCATTTGGGGAATGCGCAAAAGAACAAGTCTTAATCCCGTTGATCCTAAATCTTTAGAGCTAATGGAAGAGCTTTATGCTGAACTATTGCCAAACTTTAGCAGTAAATATTTAAATATAGGATGCGATGAAACAGTTGAATTAGGTTGTGGAGAAACAAAGGAGATTTGTAAAGAAAAAGGCAAAGGAACAATCTATCTTGAGTATCTTATAAAATTAAATAACGCCGCAAATAAAAATGGTGTAGAGTCTCAATTTTGGGGTGATATTGTTTTAAATCATCCTGAATTAATTAAAGATATCCCCACTAATATGACTGCAGTAATTTGGGGATACGAAGCTGAATATCCTTTTGAAACAAACTTACCAAAATTTAAAGATGCAGGTTTAGATTTTTACGTTTGTCCGGGAACTTCAACTTGGCGCTCCCTAATCGGTAGAAATAAAAATGCCTTTGAAAATCAGCGACGAGCAGCTTTTTATGGTAAAGCAAATGGTGCTAAGGGTTATTTAAATACTACTTGGGGCGATTATGGCCATTGGCAACCTCTTTCTGTTGTTTACCCAAGCATAATGACAGGTGCTGCTTATAGTTGGAATTCAGATGTAGATCCAAAACTAAATCTTGAAAATCAATTAAACACCTACGTTTTTAAGGATAAAACAGGAAACACTGCTAAAGCTGTTTTAAAACTTGGTAATGCTTATTTAAAAGCTGAGATACCTTCGGGCAATGCCAATGCTTTTCATTTAATGCTGCGCAGATATGCTTGGACCATGAATGGTCAATATCAAACAAAACATTTAAAAGCTAAAAACTTAGATAAGGCAAATAAAGAAATTGATGATGCCCTAACAATTCTTAATGATGCTTCACCTAGTGCAGATTCTTTAACTGTAATAGATGAGCTGAAACATGCAGCTGACATGGCTAAACATGGTATTATGCTAGGAAAGGCAAGATTAGCCGCCCCTAAGAAATCTACTGAAAACATATCAAGAGCAGAACTTGAAGAATTAATTAATGATATTAATATTATTATTGAAAATCATCAAAAGCTTTGGCTTCTTAGAAACCGAGATGGAGGTTCGCAGGAATCACTTGGTAATTTGAATGACTTAAAAGAATACTACCAAGAAGCTTTAAACAAGAAATAAACTAATATGAAATCAAGATGAGTTACGTGTTAATAATATTCAGGCTCATCTTGATTATGAAAACTTTCAAGTATCTGTTTTATGTATACTTTATTCGAAGGCTTGAATTTTGATAATGCATAATCAACTGTAGATACAACCGATGAATTGCGTTGTAATTTCCCAAGTAATAGTTTAAACAAAGTTACCATAACCACCTGATTTGCCTTTGATGCAAGCCAAACTGTTTCCTCCTCCAAGATATGTGGATATTTCCTATTCACATATACATAATATGCTTTTACAATATTAATTTCATTAAAAAATTCAGCTGACCTAACATCAACTAAAAAGGAATAATCTGATTTATAATTAGGATGTAATTGAATTGAATCAATAGTACTAATCACATCTTTTAATGTAATTTTCCCTTCTACTTTTACTATTGTCAATTTTTCTTTACTCAAGAAAGTAACCTTGAAGTTATATGCTGGATTCATGTGAAATGGGTTTAAGTGGGTTCGTTATATATTTTAGTAGCTCTCTTCTATTAGTAAATATATTTAATAATTTTGCATCTATTTTAAAACTAATTACCAATAAGTTAGAACATTATAATGACATACCGAAATTATACAGGCAAAAAGTAGAATTATTGATTTAAACTTAAATATGATTTTGCATATTCCTCAGTTGAGCATATTTGCATATTTTCTCCCTTTACACCTAATATGTGCTTAAATAAAGTTGCGAAAACAACTTGTTTAGGACTACCCGATATAAATATAATTTTATGATTACTTATACCTGTGTAATATTCATTTAAAAAAGTTGAAAAGGTATTTACTGCTGAAATATTATCTGCATAATCTACCTTTCTACAGTCCATTAAAATACCACATGTTGGATACCTACGAATGTATAATAATAATTCACGCAATATTGCAATAGCATTTTTTAAGTGTAAGGTATTGTATAATCGAACTGATAATATGTTATCCCTCTTATCAAAAGAGTATGCGTAACTGTATTTAATTTTCATGAATACAGATACGATTCAAATAACATGATGTTATATTTAAACGATTGGACTTACACACAAGCAAATAAATTGTTGATTAATGACATTATTATGTACACTAAATTTACTCATTTTTCTTTTCAAACAATGGCAACTTATCGTTTGGGAATCGCTTTCCGAACTCTTGCCAAAAACTACTCACTTCTGTCTTCATCTCTTTGTGTAAGAATAATAAGCCAATAAGGTTAGGTATAGTCATTAAAGCAACTGTTATACCCGACATTGTCCAAATAATTGTGGTATCAATAAACGATGCAAAGAAAAAGCCCAATACATAAACCAATCTGTAATACTTCACACCTTTTACGCCGAATAAGAATATTATAGCCCTACTACCATAATACGACCACGATATTGCTGTTGAGAAAGCAAAAAGTAATAAGCCAATGGCCACAATATATTGGCCCCAACTACCAAACCAACTTTTGGTAAAGGCCAATGCAGTTAGTGGCGCACTATGCATTAATGATTTTCCCTTTAATGTGATTCCTTTAGATTTTATTAAGATTCCTTCTTCTACTTGCAGCTCACCGTTAAATAATTCTTTTCCCTTAAAAATATGGACCGATTCTGCCAAAGAACGAGAGTGTATAATTGATACATCATTTTTTATTTCTCCCTCAACCACATCAAGAGAACCTGTAAATAATGGTAAAGATGCCTCCCCCATTACATGATTACCGAGAGTTTGTTTATCTGCATCGCTAACATCAGAATAAACACCATCTATAATTTCAATATCCGACTTTTGAAATACATTCTGATGCTTTTGATTCCACACTCCAGAAGATAATAAGGTCAATCCGGTTAAGGAACAAATTACAATAGTATCAATAAATGGCTCTAATAATGCTACTAATCCTTCAGAAACAGGTTCGTGAGCACGTGCTGCGGAGTGTGCTATTGGTGCAGAACCTTGTCCGGCTTCATTAGAAAATAGGCCTCTGTTTACACCTCTATTGAATGCGAATGAAATGGTAGCACCTAAAAAACCTCCCGTTGCTGCCGAGCCTGTAAATATATCTGCGAAAACAGAAACCAATGATGGCCAAATATTCTGATAATTATAGATTATAACGGCGAATGCTCCTATAAAATAAATGGCTGCCATTGCTGGAACTAACTTAGAAGTAACGTTAGCAATTCTTTTAATTCCTCCAATTATAACTACTGCCAATAATATCGATAATACTATCCCTGTGGCAATATGAGGTATATTAAATGTACTATTTAATGAATTTGATATACTATTTATTTGAGGCAAACTTCCTGTTCCGAAAGACGAAAACACAGTAGCTACAGCAAAAATAACTGCCATAAGCGTACCTGTTTTAATAACTTTGCCTGAGCTAGTGGTAAAATTCAATCGGCTTTTCATGTAATACATGGGGCCGCCTGATATGGTGCCATCCTCGGCCTTTTCTCTATACTTATGAGATAGGGTTACTTCAACAAATTTGGTTGTCATACCAATAACAGCTGTAAGCAACATCCAAAATAATGCTGCGGGTCCGCCTAAATAAACTGCATATGCAACACCTGCTATATTTCCGGTACCCACTGTACCTGACAAGGCAGTAGTTAAAGCTTCGAAATGTGATGTATCTCCCTCATCATCTTCTTTATCAAATTTACCTTTAACTATTTGAAACGCATACTTTAAATACCTGAATTGCGGAAATCCTAAATACATGGTAAAAAATAATCCTGTACCTAATAAAAGGTATACAAACCAATTATGACTACCTATATAAGAATCGATGAGTAAAAGAAATTCATTTAACTCTTGCATAAAACACTTTATTTTTGGAGATGAGCTACAAATATAAGGGTGTTGATACTAAAAGAAAGTTTTTAGGCGCATTTTTAAACAATTTATCAGATTATCTCCCTGTTTTATCACAAAATATCACTCTTTATTCTATTACAAAACAGCTATTAAACATATAATAACTATTTTGCGAACAAATTACCCTAATTTATCATCTTATTACACAAACATGGATATTAACTTAATAACCAAACTTGCAGCCGCTGGTGCAATGGGCGTAAGTATATTTTGCATCATTAAAGTTTATGAACTATTAAAAGCAGAACAGAAGAAAGATAATCCACGTCCTACGTTTTTAAAATCTATTTATGTATCAATGGCTTTTGCTGTGTTAATGACAGTATTGTCATTAGGAATAGAAATAGTACGCCATAACATTGATGCTTCTGATGAAAATATAGAAGATCAGATTAGTGCTATCGCAACCAACCATTACTATTCACTTAATAAAAATGGAAATCCAGAAGCAATAAAACTTTCATACAACAATACCACCCATACCTTAAGCGAAGCTTTGCCAGATAGCTGCCTCAAGAATTGTGAACTAAAACTAGAAGCTTTATCTGATAACAAGCATATTGCCGTTAAGAAAACTGCTCAGAAAACCATTACCTTTGGTTATGTTAGTAACGCTGAAATTAAAACTAAGGCATTAAGTTTTCTTCCTAAAAGAAAAGCCCTCAGCGCACCTGAATTATGGACACTTGGAATGGCGTATTCGCCCAGTAATACTTCTAATGTTATTAAGTATAGACAGAATGAAGATAAGGCTTTAGCAATAGAATATTTTTCGATGTTGATTCAGTTAGATGATAAAGAATCAAATACCAATAAAGAAAAAGCCATTAAATTATTAATACAGCCCGAACTAATGAGCCGCTTAAAACCCAATCAATATGCATCACTGATTAAAGCGTTAAAATCGGGACACAGAGCTACTCCATGGGATAAATATGAATTAGCGCAAGTATATTTAAGTCGATCGTGGCAAACTTGGAATAAAGATAACTCTAGCACAGACTACAACAATTATCAACAACTACTAGCAGATTATAGAAAATACTATGAAAACAATAGTTGGATAAGAGATACCATTAAATATGCCAATGAACACAAATGGTATCAAGAGAGTAAACCTCTTTAGTACAGGTTTGATAGAATTTGCAACTCTCATCCATAACTATAAAATATTCCTCTATAAATATAAAAGGGAAATGGAGTACCTGTTCAATACCAATACTAAACATATGTAATACTTGTTTACTTAGCTCAAACTACAATAAAATGATTTCATAACAAGCCAAGGCTTTAGCTAGCACTTAATAAAAACCGATTAAAGAATAATTGTGAATACCTTTTATTTACAGTACCTTTGCGCCAAATTCTAGCTTATCACAAATGTGAAAAAGAGTTTCATTAAGGAAATCATTGAATAGAGATATTTAACTGCCCAGTATATTAGTGATCCCCTCTGTTTTTTGTTCGATAATACATTGTTTGTCGAATGCCTTTTTACTTTTCTTATACATTAACCAATTATCTATACAGCAATGGCTATTTATTGTAGCCCATTTATTAACGAATACAATTTGGTTTGAGCAAAGACAACAAAAGAAAAAAACTAAGAAGCGACGAAAAAACATTATGGGGTATCAAAACCAATGGTCCTGTTACCATAACATCTTTAATTGTTGTGTTAGGATTGGTGATTACCACAATAGCTGTTGGCACCCCCATTAAAGATTGGTTTGATAAAGCACAAACCAACATAGCAAACCAGACCGGATGGTTTTTTATTTTGTTTGTAAATGTAATACTCGCATTTGCCATTTACTTATTCTCGGGCCGATTCAGACACGTTAGAATTGGCGGTAAAAATGCTAAACCTGAGTTCTCAACTTTATCGTGGTTGGCTATGTTATTTAGCGCAGGTATGGGAATTGGATTACTCTTTTATGGTGTAGCTGAACCAATTCTGCATTTTGCTAGTAACCCAATGGTTGGCAATAGTGAAACCTTTGAACAGTCGGCAAAAATGGCTATCAGTATAAGTTTTGTGCATTGGGGAATACACGCTTGGGCATTATATGGCATAGTTGGGGTTTCAATGGCTTTTTTCACTTTTAATCTAAAATTACCACTAACTATACGTTCGGTTTTTTATCCTATAATTGGCGATAAAATATATGGCCCTCTTGGCGACATTGTTGATTCCATTGCTGTAATGGCTACCATATTCGGATTGGCCACATCTTTAGGATTAGGAGCCCAACAAATCAATTCAGGCTTGAGTTATCTATTCGATATTCCTAATTCATCGTTTGTACAAATAGCTATTATCATAATCATCACTTTTTTTGCCACATTATCTTTGGCACTTGGCTTAGCGAAAGGGGTACGGTTTTTAAGTGTGTGGAACATGCGTTTAGCTGTTACTTTACTTGTTTTTATGCTTGCCGTTGGCCCTACCATTTTTTTACTAAATGGGTTTGTTGAAAATACAGGACACTATATCACCAACTTTATAAAACTAAGTTTTTGGACCAATACATACCATGCCGATGTTAATTCAGTAAACACGTGGATTAATGATTGGAATGTATTTTTTTGGGCATGGTGGATTACTTGGTGCCCTTTTGTAGGCATTTTTATTGCTCGCATTTCGAAGGGTAGAACCATACAACAATTTTTACTTGGTGTTATGTCAGTACCTGTGGTGTTTACATTTTTATGGTTCTCTGTTTTTGGCGGTAGTGCACTATTTCAAGAGCTATTAGGAAATCATAATATTACTGCAGCAGTTAAAGACAACATATCAACTGCTATTTTTTACTTATTTGAACAATATCCTTTATCGTCGGTAGCCTCATTTGTTACCGTTATACTTATTGCATCGTTCTTTATTACCTCATCCGATTCAGGATCGTATGTTGTAGATATCTTAACAAGCGGTGGCAGACATGATTCTTCTAAAAAACAGAAAGTATTTTGGGCAAGCATTGAGGGTTTGGTAGCTTCTACTTTATTAATTGGCGGTGGACTTGTGGCACTACAAACGGCGATGATGTTAACAGGTCTGCCTTTTGCTATTATATTAATTATAATGTGTGCCAGCTTATACAAAGCTCTGAACGAATATATTAAAAAGTAATGGTTACAAGCTATTTTGTATAAAGTGCGTTTTTGATGAAGGTTGCCAATATAAAATTCATATAACTTTATTATAACATTACTTTAAACCACAATAAATGTTGTGGTTTTTCATTTACATTAGCCTTAGCTACTATATCAAACTACTTAACCCATACGACAAGGTACTTATATTGAGCAAAAGTGTTGTTAATTAAAGCAACATTGGAGTTAATGGGCACAACATTAATGTTAATCAGAGTAAAATTGTTTTTAGTTAAAACAATATTGTACTTAAACAGAGTAGAATTGTTGTTAGCAACAACAAAATTAAAGTTAATTGAAACAAAATTGTTGTTAGCACAAGTAATAATAAACTTAGCTTTGGCGAACTAAAAAAATAGCTTTGTGCTAAGATATCTTCAATCTACTTCCTTTTAATTTTTGTATCATCAATATTATTCTTTTTATACACCACATCTACTTCAACATAGTATACTACATATCAATACGGTATCAATTTAACAAGATGAACTTTTCTAAATAAAATAAAAAAGTGCAATTATTTTTATGGAATTGATATAATGCCTGCATCCTATATTCGAAAACAAAATAATTAATTAAAAAATAAAGGATTATGAGACAATTAAACATTATTGCAATTCTATTAATGATAGGAATAGGAACACAGGTAACTGCACAAAATAAAATTAATGTAAACGGCATTGCACAGGTTAATGAAATACCTAAAGAAATAATTGTTAGCATTGACCTAAGTATTAAAGATAGCTTATATCAGGTATGTTTTGATAACTCATTGCAGGCTCTTGAACAATTAAAAAGTCATTTTAAAAGCAATGGAATTAATCCGAAAAACATCTACACTAAAAACCTAGTGGTTAACGAGAATTATGAATGGCAGAAAAACAAAAAGGTTAAAGTAGGCTACTCTTCTACCATTAACTTAGAACTAAAAGAAATATATACACAAAAGTATTCAAAAGCTTTATTGAATAGTTTGAATCAGGAAAATTTAGATTTAAACTATAGGATTAGCTTTGGCTTTACGGATGAACAGAAAACAAAATTAAGAAAAGATGCACTTCAACTAGCTATTAAAGATGCCACAGAAAAGGCTGAAATAATTGCACAAGCATCGGGCTTAAAACTTAGTGGCATTGCCAATATTACCTACGGAACATCGCCATCTGTAAACCCGAGAACAGATATTGTTTATGAAAAACAATTAATGAACAGCTCAAGCAACAGAAACTCGGCAGGTGTTAACCTAAACCCTAAGGAACAGATGATTCAAAAAACGGTTTATATTGAATGGAATTTTACTGAGTAATTACAAAACTTTAAAGTATCAGTGAATTAACATTCTGCTTTCATTACACGTATTCGCTTTTTGTAACTATTCAGTAGTAAGACAAAAGTATAAAGACAAAAGACTTAGGATGTTACAACTTTTCTTTTTTTAAGAACGTTAAAAAAAATAGTGCTATTAATGAAATTGCAGCAAAATAGTATCCTTTTTATAACAATAATAAAAACTTTAAGTATTTGATAATCTTTATACTTTTGTCTTTATACTTTATACTGAATAGTAACCGCTATTTATTACGCAACAAATACTTGTAAATAAAAACCACTTTGTGTTGCCTTTAATTGTTAGGGCATTCTTGTAATTTACTTACATCACACAATAACAATCATACAATAATAGCTGCTCTTAATAACCAGGGCAGCTATTGTTGTTTAATAACAAACTTACATAATATCAATTCGTAATATACTATATGTGGCATTGGGTACGTTGTTAAGATACAATTACTAACCCAATAGTATGAACCAACTTAAGCTTATTGCATGCTGCTTATTATTTACTTCGGCGCTAAGTGCTCAAATATGCGGTTACACCCGTAAAAATACCAAACCCCGAAATATGTACATTTCGGTAAGTACAGGAATTAGCTATGCGATAATTGATTTAGCAAGAGGTGATATAATGTCGGACTTTATGTATGGCTTTGGACCTATGTTAGACATTAAAATTGAGCGTAATATGGGTAAGCGCTTTTTTGGGCACATCATTTTTAATACGAAAACAACCATAAACCCCCTATTAAAATTACAAGGAGAAAGGATAAGCTCGGATTATAGTTCTAATTTTGATGAATTCATTTTAGGAATTGGAGGTAAATACCTCAATAACATTAATGGAGTATATTTCTCAAGTTCGCTGGGCATAACAAATTTTCGCTATCGCATTAAAGTAAATAACCAAAACAACATAAGTAATATTGGTGCTGCAATTCAGTTTACACTGGGTAAAACTTGGCAAATAAATAAACGGTGGGCCTATAACCTTGCTTTTGCCTTTAATAAAACGCATGTGAATAGTACTAATTTGCAAGTTATGCCCTTTGATAAAAGCTATGACATAATAAATAGCAATAGTTTTAGCATTTTATTAGGAGTTACTCTTAACTAGCCTACCATTAATTGATAAGTTACAGTCAGCATCTAAACAACACTTCTTCAATTAAAAAAAAAGCCATTTATAACATCGCCTATTTTGTTGTAAAGGCTTACTCAAAAATGTTAGCAATCCGCAATTTTCTCTATTCATAAAAATAAATTACAAAGAATATTATTCGTATCCCTAATTCATTAAGTACTATACGTAACTAACTACAAAAAACACTAAACATAACTACATTATATATTTATCTCTATCTTTGTTAATAAATAATCCTAAAAAAAACATAATAATGAAAATCACACTTAATCTTTCTACTCTAGTATTTTTATTGCTAATTATCAGTTCTTGCAAAAAAGATAATACCGATCCTGTAGTTATAGAATCCTTTCCTTCTGCTATAGGTACAGAGTGGCACTATCGAACAACTACTTATGAAACTCAATATGATTTAGATAATCCAGATAAAATTACTGACACACACGAGTATTCAAAGCTTGATACCATAAAAATCACGAGAGACACAATAATTAACGATATTAAATTAAGAATTTATGAATCGAGGTTTACTCTTGAAGCAAGAAAAATAGAGCCTGATGGTTTAAAATCATACGCTTTTGGATTCAAAGATTTCCCTCGTGATATGGAATCTTATAGTGATCCTTACTTTGAAGTTGCATTACCACTTAATGAAAATTCTTCTTGGATAAAATGCAACACAGGAAATTGTAGTTATGGTATAAAACGCAAAGCATTAGGTAGTGAAATGATCCTTTTTAACGATTCAGAAATAAACTGTATTAAGGTATTATCTGCACATATTAATGAGAATCCTGATGATAATGCTATAGTCCATAGATGGTATTCTGATTTAGGTTTAATGAAAATACGAACAGAGCATGAGAAGTTAGAATATACCGATGATTACGGTAATGCAATAGGGTATATAAAAGTAATTGAAGAAAAGGTATTGGTAAATTATATTGCTAGAGAAGAATAATACCCCTGATTCCATAAAAAAAGCCGAGTACTTTATCATCAAAGATAAAATACTCGGCTTTTTTAAAATTTATTATCCAGCTTATGCTGATTGTTTTTCGCTTCTGCCCTTTAACTTTTTAAACCACATAATATAACCCGATATTGGTAAATAAGCGGCAAACAGAGACAGAATAAAGGCGAATATTTTCGATTTCAATCCTAGAATCTCTCCTGTATGAATAGGCTTTATCATACTTCCAACTTTTTGATATAGCGGTCTATCTTTAAATAAATCAACTTTCATTAATTTACCTTTATCCGAAAACTTAACATCATCATATAACTGAGCACCCAACAAATTGTGCGTATTCTTTTTACGTATGGTTGGTGAACTTATTCCCTTACCCGAAAGCATAACGCTAAGGTCGCCCGTATAATTTAAATGCTGATTAGCCTCTGCAAGTAAAACATCTAAGTTAACTTCAAGTGCCTTTTTCTTTTGTTGATTTCCTCCTGATGGTTTACGTTGCGATTTTTGATTATGACTGTGAGATGCCTCTTGTCGCAACTCTGCCGGCTTTAAAGAGTTAACCGTAATATCCTTAACCCATCCGTAAGTAAAAAAGATACCAGTCCATGCCACAACTATTAAAAAAATAAATGTATACATCCCCATGTTAATGTGCAAATCTCTATTCCAAACACTAAACTTGTATCTGAACCCAAAAGAGAATTTATTTCTCCAAGCATTCTTTTTACCTGTTTTAGGAAACCAAAGAATTAAACCCGATATCAATAACACCATAAAAACAAGTGTACAGGCAGCTGTAATTTGTCGGCCCAGTTTAAAGTTTTCCATATTAAACCAACGATGTAAAAACATGATGGTATTAAAAAACTTTGGTACACTTGGCGAAAGTTCACCAATAATTTCGCCAGTTTCTCTATCGGCAAAGGCAGTTATTCCAGCTTTACCTCTTTCAGTAAACTGAACTCTGATATTATGATTGGTTTTTTCGGGAATAGTAATCTTATGAGGCGTTTTATCATAAGAAGCTTCAAAATTAGCCTGCACCACATCGATACTTACAATGGATTCTGCAGGAGCCTCGCGATGAATAGAACTATATACCGACAAATCTTCTACCTCGTGCTTAAATACATACAAAGAACCTGTTATGGCAATAAAACAAATTACCCCACCAACGATTAATCCTAACCATAGGTGCAATAGAAATAAAATATATTTAAAGGTACTTTCGCTCTTCTTCTTTTTACGAAGTAAGGCCTTTTTAAGTATGGATTTTGTAGTAGAGTGATTCGACATTGTATTTGGAATGATAAAATTTATTTACGAATGATAATGCATCATTTATCTGTGATTAGGATACATAAGATTATGTAAATATAAATAACCAAAGTTTAAAACTCTGGTTATTTATTTTTAAGTTGTTCTAGAAAATTCCTTCGATAAAGATATTTCCTTTATCTAATGATAATCCTGTTTCAAAAGCATTTGGATCAGTAGAATCTATATCGAAAATATAAACATACGGATCAGACTCGCCACTTGAACCAACAGGACTAATGGCCATATAAAATTTACCATCTTTATCTATTCCATGCTGATAAGCAAATAAATCAGATAATGGCACATTCATTTTTATGGCTGTTTTCTGATTCATATCAATTCTAACTACACCCCAAGTATTATTCTCATCGGTCTCGCTAAAAAACTCAGCCGACATATAACAAATTCCGTTTCCAACATGGTACCAATTGTTTGAGTTAAATGCCATGCCTAATTCTTCACTTACATTAAACTCCCAACTATCATCGTACTCACCATCTTTTAAACGTACAATAACTGTAGCATCTTCAGCCTTTTCTGATCTGTTTGCCTGGTACACATAACCATCAATAGCATGCATATTTTCGCCACGGTAACCATTGGTATTTCCATTAGCCTTTTCTGAACGAATATACTTTGGGTTTTTAAGAGTTGGATAATCCAATACAATTGTATGAATACCTGTTAAGTCAATACTTTCATCTAACTGACGACGACCAACACCATAGTAAATTTTATCATCTAAAACAGTTGGAGCATCGATACGGAAAGGATAAGATTGCTCATCGATATCCCAATCGGTAACAGGTAAAGTCCATGTTTCCATAATTTCAGAAATAGCTACTTCCGGAATCTGCACATGTGTAACATACATACTCCCTTTTTTTGTGATGCCGTTACCGGGATCTTCAACATCTTCGGTATTAATATTATGTATTAAAATACTTTGTTCGTTAATTTTCCAAGGACGCACGTGAGGATTACCGCCCATAACTGGAGCAATATCAAGCTCGCGAACTTGTGTATAAGTACCATCTTTATAGCTTAACTTTTTTAAGTATCCGCCACCATAATCAAAAACATAAACCCAACCAGTATTATCGGTAAAAACTCTGGCTGAACGCACCGGGTTTAAGTGATATCCGTTTCCTTTAAAGGTTAAACTACCTTCTTCAAGGTTATCTGCCGGAGCAATATAT
This sequence comes from Saccharicrinis aurantiacus, assembly GCF_947489045.1. Classification (NCBI taxonomy): domain Bacteria; kingdom Pseudomonadati; phylum Bacteroidota; class Bacteroidia; order Marinilabiliales; family Marinilabiliaceae; genus Saccharicrinis; species Saccharicrinis aurantiacus. The sequence goes on along the minus strand of NZ_CANLCN010000007.1, from coordinate 246,986 downwards.
ACTTGCGCATCGTCGCCATCGAAACGTGCAGTTATATGATTCGTTTTTACTGTTCCTTGTTCTCCTCCATTATTGGGGCCATCCGAATCATCGTTACAAGCAGTAACAAATAAGGCTAGCAAAGCTATAGCAGCAAGCTTTAAGTTAACTAAGTACTTCATTATAATTGTTTTTTATTATTTAATGATTAGAAAATTCTATATGACAACTTTAGGTAGAATGCTCTACCGGGTTTTTGAATGGCAAAATTATCGAATGCCATAGTATTAAATATGTTTTTACCATCGAGACTGATGGTCATTTTTCTATCAGCGAAAGTATAACCTACACTTACATCGTTAATAAACTGGCTCGGTACAATAGGTTTATTTTGATTGCCAATTACATCCCAATCAAAATGAAACTCATGAACGTAAGATGAATACCAGTTTATGGATAATCGATCGCCATTTTTAAATAAGTCTGATTTGGTATATCCAGCGCCTGCACTGAATGTTAACCAAGGCACATTAGGCTCCCTTGAAAGATAGTGTAGGTTTTCTGATCCGTTATCGGCGTATTTCTCCATAAAGCGGGAATCTAAATAATACCCCTGCACCATGAAATGCCATTTTTGTTTGATACGATAATCAAGCTGCATTTCGATACCTTTAGAAGTTACATGACCCAAGTTTTCGTAAACCGAATAACTATCTCCGCTCTGAACTACTACATTACGTCGGATACGATCAATAGTATTACGATAAAATAGATTTGTATTCAGATTTACAGAACTGTAGGTATTATCGAACAAAGTAAAATCGCCACCCAGGTTAAAATTGTAGCTTTTCTCAGGCTGAAGATCAGTTGACTCCACTATTTCTCGCGCTGCATTTCCGAATACCTCGTTAGTACCAACCAAGCGAATGGCCTTTTCAAAAGAAGCACTTACTCTTACTCTATCACTTACATCGTAGCTTGTGGTTGCCCCATAGCCCCAATTATTATCGGCTCTTGAAAAATGAATGGTATCTAAAACATTATCATTCATTTCAACCTTATCTTGTTGCAAATAATTATGATAGTGCTTTACGAAGACGGAGTTTCTCATTTTATCTTCAAAAAGTGTATTCTGATAAGTAAAGCCCGTAATCTGTTTGTTTACATTATTGGTACTTCCAAAATTTCGTTGTTCGGCTTCTGCCAATTCATCATCCGAAGAACGCACAAATTGATTGTATGAATAGCTTAACGCTAAAGAGTGGTTTTCTGATAGACTATAAAAAGCCGACAAACGACCGATGTAATTATCGTTGTTATCAACATTTAAAGTTGCCGTACCACTTTCTCCAGGCAATGGCGTTACCCCGCCCACAGGAGGAATAAGATTTCCATACCAATCGTATTTATTGCTTGTGGTATCGGTTAATGCGCGTTGAGATTTAACGTACTGAAAATTTCCGGTAAGGTTAAGCCCCTTGGTAAACACATCCTTTTTACTATAACTTACACTTGGTGCTACAGTCCAGCCTGTGGAATAACGCTCCCCATAAGGTGTTATCATTCGTGGGCCATGCTGAATTTCTTTATAATCTTCAGAAGCATTAATGGAGAAAAAAAGCTGGTCGGCCCATTTTTTATCAGTAACACCTACATCAGCCTTAATACCGTACGACTCGTAAGCATCATTAAAGCGCTGTACCTTTTCACCCGTTTTTATTACTGCTAAATAATCGGGGTTTCTTGAACCATCAGGCAAAAACTCTCTGTAATCTTTAATTTTTATATCGTCAGACCACACTGAGTAATTATTATCAGAATAATTATAAAAAGCAGACATGCGTGTTGTTAAGCCCGTTTTTTTATCGCGCCAAGTTCCGGCAACATCTGCCCTGTGCGTATTAAAAGATCCCACTGAATAAGATGCATCTAAGGTGTAGTTTTTTTGTTGCATGGATGGCATTTGCTTTGTAACCACATTTATGGCACCTCCCATGGCATCGTTACCAAACTCAACTGGAACAACGCCTTTATATACATCGATACGCTCAATTAGCGATAATGGAATACTATTGATTGAATACGAAGAGCCAAATGATTCCATTGGGACACCATCAATAAAAATTCGGACTGCACTGCCCGACAGACCATTGATATTATAGCTTGTTTCGGAACCTAAACCACCATCTCTTCTAACGCGAAGTCCGGGAGTTTGGTCGAGCACCTCATTAATTTCTAAATTTTTACTTTGAAGCTGTTTGGTATCTACAGAACTAACAGCAAAGCCGCTACGCTCTATTTGAGCTGCCTTACTTTCGCCTTTTACAAATACCTCGTTTAAGTTATGGTTCGATTCTTTTAAAACCGCATTGGCAATTACATGCAGGCTATTATTCAATTGCACATCTATAGATACTTGCTCGTATCCCATGCTATTAATTAGCAACTGTACCTTGCCCTTTGAGATATTATTTAGAGTAAACTCACCATTCATATCAGTAGATGTTCCTACTGATGTATTTGCAATTACTACTGTTGCAAATGGAATTGCTTGTTTTTTCGTATCTGTTATTTTGCCTGACACGGTATAAGTCTCTGCTGCCACACAAAAACCACTTACAAAAACCAGTATAATTAATAAATAAAATTGCTTCACCTTTCTTCTTTATTTTATTGATACAAAGAAGCGGCTATCTTAAAATTTTAACAATCCCCTAAAGAGGGGAATATGCCTAATCAGGTAAAATCAGAACTAACGCAAGGGAATGTTAGCACACATAAACACCACTACATAGTACTATATTACAGCTCATTATAAGTATTGAACCTATTAAAAACATAAGGGAAACGATGCGCAAATCATATAGTTACAAGTCGTCCTATTGGAAGGTTTTATTTACACAATCCCCATTAATGGGGATTATGTAGAATATTTTTAAAGAAGGCATTTGAAAAAACTAAATTATGAAGAAGGAAGACACTAAAAAATATTCAACTAAAAAAGACACTATATTTTGAGAAAATTATAGTTATAATCCATTCAAAATATAGTGTCTTTTTTTTCAGAATATAGTGTTTACTTTTTATGACAAAACAACTTCTTAAGAAAAACTACCTTATCTATCTCAAACTAAAGTGCAGTCGAGAAATATTGGTCATAAAAATGAATACAAAAGTCAGATCTTCATTCCTTTTTCGAAATATTCTTTTGGGGTAATTTTATACACTTTTTTGAAACATCTAGTAAAATAAGATTGACTACTAAACCCTAACTTAAATGCTATTTCATTAAAAGTATATTCAGAAGATTTAATATACTCAACAGCTTTCTGCATTTTTACCATATTAATATATTCAGAAGTGGTCATTCCCGATAGTGTTTTAATTTTTCTATGAAGCTGACTTCTACTTATCATTAATTCTTTGATTAGAACATCAATTCCAAAATTCTCCTCCATCATTTTTTCTTCAATAGCTGATTTAACTTGATTGAGAAAAAAACTATCGAGACTACCTACTTGCAGGGATTTACCCGAAGTATAAAGGGTTCTAAAATTATTACGTAGACGTTTGCGCTCTTTTAATATACTTTCTATCCGTTTTAATAATAATTGCTTATCAAAAGGTTTTGTAATATAAGCATCAGCGCCATTATCTAGTCCTGCCATCTGACTTTCTGATGAACTTAAGGCTGTTAATAAAACTACAGGTATATGACTCGTTTCCAATTGGGATTTAATAGTAGCGCACAATTCCATTCCGTCCATACTTGGCATCATTACATCGGAGACAACCATATCTACATTCCGCTTTGATAATACCAAAAGTGCATCACTACCACTTTCAGCAGTTTCAATCTTATAATATGCTTCAAGAAACTTACACAGTAATTTATTTAAATCTTTATTATCTTCTACAATGAGTATTGTACTGCTCCTTGGTTTATCCTTAAGCTCATCCTTACTTGATAAAAATTGACGACTGTTAACTAAGACAGTTTTATCTTCATGATTATCAAATAATATTTTTTGAGCATATTGTTTTAATGGCAAAATAATTTCGAAACGAGTTCCTAGTCCAAGTGTACTACTCACCGTAATTTTACCATGATGCAACAAAACAAAATCTTTACAGATTGACAACCCAATTCCACTTCCTATATTATTCCGCTGAGAATTATTTCCCTGATCAAAACGATTAAAAATTCTTATTAAACTATCTCTATCAATACCTTTCCCATTATCTTCAACTGAAATTTTAACAAAATCTTCTGTAGATATTTTCCCAAAACTCAAACTTTCTTTATGATACGCTCCTTGTTCAGCTATAGACTTAGCAATAGTAACCGATATTTGGCCTTTGTGATCAGTAAATTTATAGGCATTAGAAAAAAGATTATAAATAACGGTATTTAGCTTTTCTTGGTCGCCATCAATCTGAAGTGTTGAAAAGGAGCTATTAAAATTATAACTAACACCTCTTTCTTTTCCTTCGAAACAAAAACTCTTTTGAATTTCTGTTATAAATGGAACAAGGTCAAAATTTGAGATCACAAGTTGCTCTTTCCCTTTTTCTAACTTTCTTAAATCTAGAATTTGATTAATCAATTGAAGCAAGCGATTGGCATTAGATTTAACAACTCCAATTTCTTCCTTCTGACCTGCTGTTAAATTACTTGCACTAACCAAATTAGTCAAGGGCCAAGTCATTAATGTTAACGGAGTTCTAAATTCATGGGATACATTAGTAAAGAATTTTAGCTTCATTTCTTGTATTTGCTGTTTATTCTCGCTCTGCTTTTTTTCATATAACAATGCACGTTTTAGGTTTAATCTTTCTGTATAAAAACGAACTATTAGGTAGAAAAACCCAATAACAACGAATAGGTAAAGAAGTATTGCATAAGTAGTTCGATACCAATAATTTTTAATCTCTATTGGTAATCTTACAGGAACTTCATTCCAAACTTTATCATTATTACATGCTTTGACCTCGAATATATACTTACCTGCCTTAATTTTATTAAATATAGCATACCCGTTGCCTTTGGCATTTACCCACTGTTTATTATGATTCAGTAGTCGGTACTTATATTGATTATTCTCTGAAAGAAAATAGTTATCAGCTGAAAAACTAATCTTAAAATTATTATCGCCTGGATTTAAAATTACTGAGGCCATTTCATTTAACCCCTGGTATTTTGGATAAATAAAGCTACTATCTGATATGGTAATAGAATTAATAATACATCTTGGTTTTTTAGCATTAAATTTAAGTTCTGAAGGTACAATTTTTGTGAAGCCATTTGTACCCCCAAAATAAAGCACTCCGTTTTTATCCTTAAAAATAGACTGCGGACAAAACAGATTACTTTGAATACCATCAGCATATAAAAAATGCCTCATCACATTTTGTTGATCACCTAAAACAAATATTCCATTATTAGTTGATAACCATATTCTTTGTTGTTCATCTTCAATTATTCCATATACATCTTTATATTCTATATTAGTAGTTTCATTATTGTTATCGAATTGCTTATTATCTGGGTGATATATCAATACTCCATTATTCTTGGTTCCAATCCATATATCCCCTGATGAATGCTCATATAAATAATACACAGAAGTCGATTTGTACTGAGCCAACAAATTATTAGCCGAAAACTGAGTGAGATTACCATTACGAAGATTTACTTTGTATAGAAAATTATATAAGGTACCAATCCAAAGGTTAGATTCTGAATCGATAAGCATCGATTGAATAGGTATTCCTGCCAATAATTTTTCTGAAGTATTGTGCAGTAAATAAGGTTTTACTGTTTTATTTTCAAAATTATAAAACAACAGCCCCTCATCTAAGCCACCTATCCACACACCTGAATCCGAAGGACATAAGGAATAAGAACTCAAAGTTGATAAATATCTCTCCTCTACTGTTCCTTCGCCAATCATTTTGAATTTCGTACTTCCTGATTTTTTATACCAAATACCTTTCTTGAAAGTTCCTACCCAAATGGTATTATACTTATCTTTACAAAGCGATTTGATATTAGCTAACTCTTCGGACTGTGAGATTTTTATAACAGAAAAATGTTCCGATTTAAGATTGTATTTATTTAAACCTCCTACCTCGCTTCCTATTAGTAAATTATCGTTATTTAACTGAACAAATGAACTTATTGTATTATTGCTAATTGAATTCCGATGCGTTTGGTGTCGAAAAGTTTTAAAATTATTATCCGAATGATGACTTAAAGCAACACCTCCAGACCATGTACCTATCCATATACCACCTTGTTTATCCTCAAATATCTCATAAATGGAATTATGCGGTAAACCCGTATATTCATCCGGTTTTAAATGAAGTATTTTGGTTCCATCATTCACAAAAAGTCCTTCATATGCACCTATCCACAACCTTCCGTAGGTATCTTTTTTGATCACTCTTATGGTACCTTTTGAGTGAGTTGTAAGTGATAATTGATTTATAAAATTTCCTTGATAATTATAAATATTGACTCCCTCACCATTCATTCCTACGTACAAATAGTTATTATCAAAAAACAAGCAATTAACCTTTCCTCTATTATCTACGAGTAACTCTAGGCTATCATTTAATATATCATAGCGAAAAACTTTTCCATATTTGGTACCTATCCATACTCTATTCTCATCATCAAGATAAATTGAACTAGGCGCTTTTATAAGATCTTTCCCAAATCGTGTCATTTTTTTCAAACCTAAATCAAGTATCCCTATATAAACTGCATCCAAAAGCAACAATTTATTATCTGATATCATAATAGTTTCCACAATAGAATCTTCTGCCAGTGTATTATCCTCGTACGTATAACTTATGTTGCTAAAACATTGCTTTTCTCTATTGAACTGACAAAGTCCATCATTGGTTGATACCCAAACATTATATTCTTTATCATCTGCATAAATATCGTTGACAAATTCGTTTGGAAGACTTAAAGAATCTCCCATTATTGGGGTAAACCATTTTATATTTTCAGAATCGTACCTAATTAATCCCTGACGTGTAGCAACCCACATATACCCTAAACAATCCTGTTTAATAGAATTTATTCCTTTTAATGCAAATCCACCAGGGGGAGAAATTTGCCGAAAATTAATTTGATCAACTTGAGCAAGAGCATACGTACTCAGACTAAGTAAGGTAAAGACTATCATTGTTTTCATAAAAACAGGAGCTATTTTTTTTTACTGAATAGTTAGTTGATAAACAAAACACATCGAAAGAACCTGAAGGTATTATTCGCTTCTCGCAATAGACATGACTTATTTATAGGTGCCATTATTTTATCTTAATACCTTCCCTTTAAATATGGTGCTAAGTTTTAATTGATTCTATTCTTAAAGTGCCATCACATCAATACTGGATTCTCTATAATGAGTAGATCTTAAGTTAAAAAAGCACAATATAAGACAGTTGGAATATTGTATAATTAAGTAAACTTATCTCTGCAAGTCGCTTAAATATACTAAAATCTATCAATTGGATTTTCACTATTGTGTACACAATGCAACAATAGTATAATGATGCAACAATAAAACCATTAATAACACAATATTGTAATACAATAGACTCAGTTAGAGCATATCTTGATTTAACATTTATAAACAAATTAAACCGTTTCTTATATGTTTAAAATTAAGATAGTACTACTCGTTATAATTCTCTATTCGTGTAATACCTCCAATCAAAATAGAGATGAATCCTTATTAGAAATTGAGACTAAGTTAAAACAGTCGGTAGAAATTTTTAACAAGGAACGCACACAAACTTTAGTATCTCCCAGATCAATTGAGAACAATAGTATTTTAATGGTACCCTCTAAAGATTGGACCAGTGGTTTTTTTCCTGGAGAGTTATGGATTATGTATGAGCTAACAGGAGATAATTATTGGAAAGAAATAGCCATAAAATACACTTTGCCCCTAGAGCAAGAGAAACTAAATGGTAAAACACACGATATGGGCTTTAAAATGTATTGTAGTTATGGTAGAGCATGGCAAAACACAAACGACCCAAAATATCGTGAAATACTTATCCAATCGGCAAAAACACTAGCCAAACGTTTTCAACCCAACATAGGATGTATCCGCTCATGGGATCACAATACAGATAAGTGGGACTACCCTGTAATTATTGACAATATGATGAATTTAGAACTGCTTTTTTGGGCAGCCAATGAAACAGGTAACAAAATGTATAGTGACATTGCCATCAGCCATGCAAAAACAACACTAAAAAATCATTTCAGAGATGATTATTCCTCATACCATGTTATTGATTACAATCCTGAAACAGGAGAAGTTCAAAACAAACATACCCACCAAGGCTATTCGCACAATAGTGCTTGGAGCAGAGGACAAGCCTGGGGATTATACGGCTACACATTAGTATACCGCGAAACTAAAGATCCAATATTTCTTCAACAAGCTATCAATATTGCCAGCTATATATTAAATCACCCAAACTTACCTAAAAACCTAATTCCTTATTGGGATTTTAATGCACCTAACATTCCTAACGAACCATATGATGTTTCTGCAGCAACCGTTATTGGATCAGCCTTATATGAGTTAAGTGAATATACCGATGAGAAAGAATACTTAGTAATAGCTAATAAAATTTTTGAGACTTTAAAGAGTCCTGAATTCTTAGCAGACCCTGCTACCAATAACGGATTTCTTTTAAAACACTCTACAGGCTCAATGCCACACAGTTCAGAAATTGATGTACCACTAATTTACGCTGACTACTATTTTTTAGAAATGATGCTCCGAAAAACAAATTTAATGAAAAATTAAACTCTCAAATTTATGAAAAAGAAACACAGATTAAAACTAATGATGACATTTGCTATGCTTATGTCAGCACTCCTTACATTTGCGCAGCAAACTACTATACAAGGAATAGTAACAGATGCGGAAGGTGCCCCGCTACCCGGTGTAACTGTATTTTTTACAGGAACTACCTCTGGAACAATTACTGATAGTAATGGTAAATACACCTTAAAGCAGGAAGAAGGAACTAATATGCTTACTTTTTCCTTTATAGGTATGGAAACACAAGAGGTTGACATTACTGGGAAAACTACAATTAACGTTGCTTTACAAAATGAATCGATAGGCTTAAACGAAGTAGTAGCAATTGGCTATGGAACAGCCAAAAAAAGCGATTTAACAGGTGCTGTAACCTCTGTAGATACGGATGATTTTGACAAAATACCGGCAACATCACCTTTACAAGCTTTACAAGGTAGAGCTTCTGGTATTAACATCACATCATCATCAGGGATGCCTGGTGCTAGCAGTGAAGTAATGATTCGTGGAACACAGTCTATTAATGGCTCTAACGCACCAATTTATGTAGTAGATGGGGTGATCACAACCACTATAGATAACTTAAACCCCAATAACATTGCATCTGTTTCAATACTTAAAGATGCATCAGCTGCTGCTATTTATGGTGCCCGAGCAGCCAATGGAGTAATTATAGTAACAACAAAAAGAGGGGCTGGCGCACAGGAACCAACCATCAATTTTAATGCCTATTACGGGGTGCAAAATGAAAGTAATTTAAAATTTGAACAATTAGGATCTGCTGATTTCTTAGAGTTGTGGACTGAATCGCATGAAAATGCCGGACTTGATATACCCTGGGATAATGAAACCCTTCAATATTACGATGGTGTTGATACAGATTGGCAAGATTTAATGAAACAAACAGGAATTATACAAAGCTATGATATATCTGTACAGGGTGGTAGCGAAAAATCCAACTACTTTCTATCGGCTGGTTACCTTGACCAAAAAGGGATGATTATTGAAACTTCATTTGAAAAATATACCATGAGTTTTAATTCTGACCATAAAATTGGTAAACGAATAAAAATAGGTAACTCACTTAATTTATACTCTACAAAAAGAGAAGGTAGTGATTATGCGTATCGCTATGCCCTTCGTAAATCGCCTATGACCAGAGCCTATGACGAAGATGGAGATTATGGTACAATTTATAATGCCAATTTAGAACACATCCATGCCAATCCTGTTTGGCTAGCTAAAAACATACAGGATGAAAGAATTGGAAGAGGACTTCAGGGAAATATTTACCTAACGCTAGATCTTCTAAAAGGGCTTTCTTTCACAGCGCGTGGTAGTATGGATTATAATACAATTTTTGATTCCTTTTTTCAATCGGGAGTACCTCCAAAATACGGATGGGAAGGAACAAATGTAAATACTGTTGAAAAAGAGTATACCGAAAAAGTTCACTGGATTGGCGACTTCATTTTAAATTACGAAACATCAATTAACGACAATCACAATATAAAAGCCTTGCTAGGTTACTCCTTAGAAGAAGATACACAAGAGACATTATTTGGCTCTCGTACAGGAACACCCAATAACGACATTCGATATTTAGGAGCAGGAGATCCTCTTAGCCAAAAAAATGACAACACTTATGTCGATTGGGCTTTTGCCTCCGTTTTTGGGAGAATTAATTACGATTTTAAAAACAAATATTTATTTTCCTTAACCGTACGTAGAGATGGAACTTCTCGCTTAGTAGGCGACAACAAATATGGTGTATTTCCCTCAGGTTCGCTTGCCTGGAGAATGAGCGAAGAGGGTTTTATGCAAGGAATAGACTGGTTAGATGACCTAAAATTACGTGCCAGCTACGGTACCCTAGGAAATATATTAAGCATAGGTGCATACGCAACATCTCCATCATTGGCAGATCGTCAGGCCGTACTTAACCAAGGTGGTGCACTGGGATATACACTAGCCAATGCCATTAACCCTGATCTTAAATGGGAATCAGCAGTTAAAAAGAACTTTGGTTTTGATGCCACCATGTTTAACAGTAAGCTATACGCTACAACCAATTTCTTTATAGAAGATACTTATGATCTATTATTCCGTGACCCATTGGCGCCATCCACAGGCTTACCGGTGAGCCCCTATATAAATGCCGGAGAAGTAAGAAACACTGGTTATGAGATCGAACTTGGATACCGCCAAAATAATGGAGACTGGTCATACGACATTAATGCCAACTTCTCAAAAGTTAAGAATGAAGTAACCGACCTTGAAGACCGTGACCTTAGAACGTCGGGTTTAGTAGAAGGTTATGAGGTTAACTCATTCTTTGGATACAAGTCTAACGGATTAATTACAGACGCAAGTCAATTAGATAAATACCAGGATGGGCCTTTTAATAAAAAGCAGATTGGCGACATTAATCTTCTTGATATAGACGGTTATGACGAAAATGGCGAACTAACGGGTGTACCCGATGGTAAAATTGATGCAGCCGATCGTACTCTAATAGGAAATAAATACCCTGATTTTACCTATGGGATGATGGGAACTGTTGGATATAAAAACTGGAGCTTACAAGTACAACTACAGGGTGTTCAAGGAATTGACTTCAGAACACGTGTTGGAGGCAACAATGATGTTGTACAGTTGATGTCATCTTGGGCACGAAACGAAGATGCTCGCGTTAAAGATCGTTATCACGAAACGGCTAATCCAAACGGGTCTTGGCCTCGTCTATCCAAGGATCAATCTGGTAGCAATGCCGAGTTTTCTGAATTCTGGCTCGAGGATGCATCATACTTTAGAATCCGCAACATAAACTTAAACTATTCTGTACCAAAAAAAGTGTGTCAAAAAGCAGGTATGAGCAGTTTAGGATTATACATAAGCGTTCAAAACTTATATACGTTCACCAACTACACCGGACCTGATGTGGATTCTTCTTCGGCTGACTCGTATAATACCATCCCTCAGCCACAAACATGGACTGTAGGACTTAGAGCTTCGTTTTAATAATTTTAAAATATAACACAATGATATATATAAAAAATAAACTTCTTTTCGCGGTATTCTTCTTAACAATTACTCTAGGAGGATGTAGCGACTTTTTAGACAGAGTACCTAAAGACTCTCCTAGTCCCGATAATTTCTTTGTTGATGAAACATCAGCACGAATGGCAGTTAACGCATGCTACCACCCATGGGTTTGGGGAGGATGGGCAATGGTTAAAAGAGATATGCATATTCTTTTAGATGCCATGACCGATGACAGCTACTGGAGACCCAATAGAGGGGCATCAATAGCACTTGAAAAATGGAATATTACTCCAACACATGCTAATGTTAGAGATTGGTGGAAATATCCATACGAATGTATTAATGCAGCCAACTTTGCCATCGAAAACATTCCATTATCATCGGATATAAACTTCACCGAAGAACAACAAATACCTTATATCGCTGAAGCGAGGTTCTTTAGGGCTTATTCATATCTCTTTCTAACAACTTTTTATGGCGATGTTCCATTACTAACCAGTGTTGCTGATAATATTGATGCGTACAATACGCCACGTTCATCCAAGGCTGATGTTTTAGAACAAGTGATAATAGACTTTAAGTATGCAATGGATAATCTTCCTGCAATACAAAAAGACCAAGGCCCTCCTAACAGCGCAGCGGCTGCAACACTATTGGCTAAAACATATTTATTTACAGAAAACTGGGCCAAAGCGGAAGAAGTAGCCGAACAAGCAATTTCTATTGCCGAAGGTGCAGGACATGGTTTAGAAGATCAATATTTAGATATTTGGGATAATGAAGACAACAAAGAAGTGCTATTTGCTTGGACATTCGTTCCTAATATCGAAGAATTTAGTCAGAACGTAACAATACAGCGCTTATGTCGTGATTTACCAGCTCCTTTAAAAGTAGGCATAGGTGGTGATGGATGGGGATATGCTCTACCTCAACGCGACTTATTTGACTCCTATGAAACAGGAGATCCTCGACGTGAGTTCACTATTTATTCGCCAGAAATGCCATATGAAATATATAATGGTGCTGAGGACTTCACTTATACCCATAAAAAAGTTGTTGCCGTTGGCGATACTGTATCATGGGAAGTTACCTACAAACCGGGTGATATGGTGGAATATGATTATCGATGGTCACCAACAGGATTAAACGTAAAAAAAATGGTACAACCTGTTAACGAATTATCGAATGTACGTTGGGATGGAATGGATATTCCTGTAGTTAGAATGGCTGAACTATACTTAATTTTGGCAGAAGCACTTGCAGAGCAAGAAAATAACGAAGCCTTAACTTGGGTAAACAAAGTACGCTCAAGAGCTTCGGTTGCAATGCCAGATAAAACATTGGCCGATGGTGATTTGGTAGAATTGGTACGTCACGAAAGACGCGTTGAGCTTGCCATGGAAGGGCTTCGTATTTACGATTTAATACGCTGGGGTAATATTAAAACTGTATTTGGAGATGGAACAAAAGTAAAACGCCATTTTTATGCCGATTTTATGGATGAAAGCACAAGCTCTAAATACGATAGCCCTATAGGAGATTTAACCTTAGATCCTTTGTTTCCACTACCACAACAAGAGTTAGATTATAACACTCAAATAAATCAAAATAATCCAGGTTGGTAATAGTTAGTTAAATGTAAGACAAAAGGACTGTCTCGTAAATTTTATATGAGGCAGTCTTCTTTCTTCAAAAAAAATTACACCCAATTATAATGTGATCTGTAGTAAATAACTAAAAAACCCAAAGTAAACCAACCCCCTTCAACATATTTACAATTAAGAACCCCATTGCAATGAGAATAAAGTTATTTCTTCCCCTATTATTGTTATGCACACTCATAACGGCACAAAACCTATCAACAAAAACCCAAAGACTCAATAGTAATTGGGAATTCATCCGTCAAGATTTAGGTGGTATTTGGGAAGCAATACGTCCGGCTAAAAACGGACAGCCCGAAACAGTTCCGTTATGGCAAAAAGTACAACTCCCCCACTGCTTTAATGCCGATGATGCTGTTGACCCAGAGGCTAATTATTACCAAGGTCCTGGTTGGTATCGTACGCAGCTCAAAGTCGATAACCCATATAAAAATGGTCGTACCTTATTGCATTTCGAAGGATCAGGTCAGAAAACAGAAGTATACATTGGACACAAGAAAGTAGCGAACCATATAGGAGGCTATGATGAATGGATTGTTGATATTACTGATTATATAGATGATGCCCTCGATCACAATGGACTTATTCCATTATCTATCCGTTGCGATAATTCGCGCGATTTAGAAATGATTCCTTCAGATTTATCAGACTTTAATGTTTATGGAGGATTATACCGATACTTAAATCTTACCTATGTGCCCGAGAACTATATCAGCATGGCACACATAACACCTAGTTTAAAAGACAAAAATACTGGCTCTGTTCAATTATCTATTCATCTAAATAATAATAATTCAGAATCCACTGCTCTTTTAGTAAGCATAAAAAACCCGGAAGGAACAATTGTTTACGAAAACAAACTTACTACCCAATCATCACAAATAGAACATGAGCTTACACTAAAACGAATTAATAAATGGTCAGATATTAATCCCGCATTGTATAGTTTAGAAATAAGCACCCTCAACAAGGGAGAATCGCAAAAGTATAGCGATAAATTCGGATTCAGATCATTCCGCTTTCAAAAAAATGGGCCTTTCTTCTTAAATGAAAAAAGACTTTTATTGCGTGGTACACATCGCCATGAAGATCATGCTGGAGTGGGTGCAGCTATGACCGAAGATATGATAAGAACAGAGATGCAGCTTATGAAAGATATGGGCGTTAACTTTATACGCTTAGGCCATTACCAACAATCGAGAATAGTTTTAAACTTATGCGATAGCTTGGGCATACTTGTATGGGAAGAAATACCTTGGTGCCGAGGAGGCTTGGGTGGAAAAAAATACCAAGACCAAGCAAAAAATATGCTCACAAATATGATAACTCAGCATCATAACCATCCTTGTGTAATAATTTGGGGACTAGGAAATGAAAACGACTGGCCTGGAGACTATCCTGATTTTGACAAAGAAAAAATTAGGGACTTTATGAAAGAACTAAATCAACTATCGCACAAGCTAGATCCTAAACGAAAAACCGCTATCCGCAGATGCGATTTTTGTAAAGACATAGTTGATGTATATTCCCCATCAATATGGGCCGGATGGTATAGAGGAAAATATATTGAATACAAAGATGTAAGCCAACAAAATATGATGCAGGTAAACCATTTTTTCCACATGGAATGGGGTGGCAGCAGCCACGCTGGACGACATGATGAAAACCCTGATAAGGGACTAGAATTTGTGCAAACCGGGCAAGGGGCTGATGAACGTTCTGGCGATGCTTCACTAGTTGGTGGTAATGCTCGGGTTTCTAAAGATGGTAATTGGTCCGAAACCTATATTTGTAATTTATTTGATTGGCATTTAAAGGAACAAAACACCATGCCTTGGCTCACAGGG
Organism: Saccharicrinis aurantiacus; assembly: GCF_947489045.1. Taxonomy (NCBI): domain Bacteria; kingdom Pseudomonadati; phylum Bacteroidota; class Bacteroidia; order Marinilabiliales; family Marinilabiliaceae; genus Saccharicrinis; species Saccharicrinis aurantiacus. The sequence goes on along the minus strand of NZ_CANLCN010000007.1, from coordinate 231,596 downwards.
ACTGCCCAATGGGCCTTTAAAGATTTTTCAACCCCTGTTCGTCCTGAAAACCCAATTCCATATGTGAATCAAAAAGGTGTAATTGAACGCGACTTTACAAAAAAAGAAAGTTACTATGTATTTCAATCGCACTGGACAAAAGAACCTATGATTCATATATATGGTCACAACTGGCCTGTACGCTGGGGTGCAGAAGGCGAAAAACGATTGGTGAAAATATACTCTAATTGTAATAAGGTTGAATTATTCTTAAACGGTACGAGTTTGGGAACAAAAAAAAGAGATCGAAATATATTTCCTGCTTGTGGATTATATTGGAATGTTCCCTTTAAAAAAGGTGAAAATAAATTAGTGGCCGTATCAACTATAAAAGGTAAAAAATACAAAGATGAAATTGACTTAATATATCAAACAGAAAAATGGGGAGATGTAGCCAAATTAGAAGCCACCGAAACTATTATTGATAAAGAGTATAGCTGGCTATCGGTAAAGGCTGTTGATGAAAATAAAACGCTATGCTTAGATGCGAAGAATGTAGTAGTATTTTCGGCTATAGGCAACGCTAAATTAATTCAAAATAAAGGTACTGTGCATGGTTCAAAAAAAGTACAATTATGCAACGGGCAAGCTAAAATTAAAATCAAACGAAATAGTGCAAATTATTGCCTTTCCGTTGAATCGGATCAGCTAAATACAGTTATTATTGCACCATCCTCTAATTAGAAACATGTCACCTAATGCACATCATATAGCAAATTATTAACCTATACCGTGATCTATATAAGCAACACTAACTCCAAAACCATATTCGGAGTTAATGATATGCATGTATATTTTGTTGTATTGGTTTGCTCATAAAAAAGACGCATCATAAAATGATACGAAACAAACCTATTAAAGAATTAGGTACACGGGTCAAAAATGTGCAAGACACTAATAAAATATACTTGCACCAAAATGGCAAGCTACTTTTATCGCAAAATGAAGCCTGCACCAAAATGGCAAGGTACTTTTACCACAAAGTGAAGCCTGCACCAAAATGGCAAGATACTTTTACCACAAAGTGATGCTTGCACCAAAGTGGCAAGATACTTTTACCACAAAGTGATGCTTGCACCAAAATGGCAAGGTGCTTTTACCACAAAGTGAAACCTGCACCAAAGTGGCAAATAAAACACTACTATGCCATGACTTTAGTTAGATAATTTATATATTTATAAGCATTAACAGTAAGACATTTAAACAATTTTAAACCCATAATACCAAGCTAGCCCTTGTAGATTGATAGAATAAAGCCTAAATAATTCGCTTATAAACCTTCCTGTTAAGCTCCCATAGTTAACAGCTCAATTTATAAGCATTTCATTTCTCATCGCTCGCTTAAACTAGCATTGGTATTATTAAAACTTTAATTTAAAATGGAATACCAAATTGAAAGAGAAAGAGTAAACTACAATTCTTTAACAAACAATGCTTTTACTTCATTAGTAGCATCGGCCCTTGCCATTGCTAAGGAACAAGACCTTAGCACCCACAGCGTACTTGGCAATTGCACCCTGAGCATTGAAACCAACTTAACGGTGTTAAAACAATTGTTAAACGAAGAAACTAGCCTAAGTGCTCGCAGCGACTTTGATGCGCAACGCGATGATGATTTAAATTACCTAAACACCATGCTCGATGCCCATGCCATTAGTCGCGATGCTGGTAATAAAGCAGCGGCTACTGCTCTACTGAGTGTATATGGTAGTTTTAACAGGCAACTCAATTATTTGCCCTTAAATGAGCAAACCACGGAGCTTGATAAGGTTTTAAACTATTGGGCTACGCCAGAAAACACGGCGCACTTTAGCACACTTGGGCTAAGCGACGATTTAGAGGCCTTAAAAACATCGGCAGGAGCCTATAAGTCGTACCACTTAGAGCGCACTAACAAGGGCAACGCGCAATCGCCCAAAGTGCGTAACGTAAGAAGAATAATTGCCAAACATTTTGTAATGTATTTAGGCATTATGGAAGGCTTGGCTGTGCTAGATAGCGATACTTTGTGCTATACCATTCTGGATAGAATTAACCAATTGATAAAAGAACAGGATGCCCTTTTAAAAGCCAAGGCAACGAGAAATGCCGAAAGTGAGGCTCTTAAAAACTAGGTTTTAAATACTATAATAATTAAAACGAGCGTTATGCACAGGCCAAAACGCTCGTTTTTGATACAAAATAAGTTTGTATTTTTACTTTATTTCAGCTTCAGGGCATTATTAATTTCTTGCCAATCTATCACCTTAAAGTTTTGTGGTTTTAATTCTTCTCCATCGTAGTTATAACCATCGTGCACAATTGCAAATCCTTCAGGAAATTCGGGCAAATTAATATTAATTACCTCTAAACCATCCGTTTCTTCCACGCCATCAACAATACCATCCATCACCTTAAAAGAACCCAGGTATTTATTATCGCCCTCTCGTTCAAAAAGAGCATACGAGTAATTCCCTTGTATAGATGCTAGCAGATATCCCGTTGAATCTGTTGTTGGATATAAGGCGAGTCCTTCAATATCGGCTCTAAAAAGAGGATTCTTTTTAATGATGCTTTCTTTTAAAACGGTACCCCTAGTACCATGTTTAGGATCGGCTCCATACTTCCATATGGCACTTTTTTCTTCTCCAATATACAATACATCTTGTGCATCATCGGCAACCATACCTTCGGTTTGAGATGGCAGTTTAAATGCGCGCACTTTTTTAAAGCCAATGGTATCTGCTTCACTCCAAAAATGATATTGCTCTACCGAGCCTTGCTTACAATTTATAAAGGCATAAAAGTTATTGGTTTGCGGATTTTTATACAAACAGAATCCGTACACCTCATCGGAGAAATCGGAAACTATTTGCCCTACACTTAAGGGATGCAAAGCGCCACTTTTATCAATTTGATAGATATCTGTAGAGTGTGAACTTCTGTTACTAAAAGCTACAATATCAATTAACCCACCTTTATATGGGAATCCGTAACGTACATCTACATTATTGGCTTTGCCAAACGAGTAATAATGCAATTCCTTACCCTTAAGGGTATACACTCCTACTCCTCCTTTTTTATTAGTTCCGATAATATAAATAGAATCAGGGTGCTGCGCAGCCACATAAATAGCAGGATCGTCAGCTGAATCCTCATGAATTCCGGCAGGAACGGGGTCTGTTTCATATTTAGCTGTAACACTAGGTTTAATAAGGCTCTGATGTTTTTTTGATCCCTCGCTAACTCTCACAACAGGAGTGCAAGCATAAATAAATAGCAATATTAAGATGGATATGGCCATCCCTATTCTTATTACGTATTTTATTTGCCTCAACATATTAATCTTAATTTATTTCTGTTTATAAAAATTAAAGCTAGGATGCACGTTTTTATCTTTTTCACTTGTGGTTAAGTAACCCCCATCTGTAGTAAAACAAATTGCTTCTCCTTGCACTTCTCCAACATAGGGTACACGTAAAGGTTCAGTTTGCAAAAGGTCAACTATACTCTCACTATGGTCTCGTTCCCAATAAAAGACCGTTTCATAGGTTTTTATAAGAATTTTTGTGCCATCTTTTGAAATATCAGCCGCTGTTACTTTTTGTCCATTTATTTTAATCTTTCCAAGATACTCGGCTTCATTTTGCTCATCCTCTAAAAACGGATAGTTAATTCGATAAACCAAACAATTAGTAGCGGCTTTAGTAAATAAATAGATATGATTTGTTTCGGGCTCTACAAACATAGCCTCACAATCGTAGTTTGGGTAAGTTTCCTCAATCTCTTTACTCGGCAGGTATTGATATTTGATGGTTTTAACATCATCCAATACTACATAAAAGTCTTTATCAGCAGGAGCTTCAGGCTCTTTGAAGTAATGTATTTCGTACCAATCGCGGTTTAATGGATTATCGCCAAAGTCGCCAACATATAAAAAGTGCTCACCAGTTTGAGATGTAAAGTTTGAGATATCTTCATAATCGATACTCCAGGCCATACCTAAACGAAATCTACCGAGTTGCTCAGCTTGGCTATTATACAGGTATACAATATTAGAATGTCCCCTGTCATTATGGGTATAATAACAATCTAAATTTACTCTACCTTGTGCTAGCCCTGAAGCCTCTTCAATAGCATTAACAACTTTAATGCTTTTGCTAAATTCAAAATATGTTGTATCAACATCAAAATAGAGCGGATTATAACTTACTTCAAAAGGAATGTAATCCGCATCTTCAATCCCTTCCGTTAATTCGTGCGTATCACACGCATAAAAAAAGATGACTAATAATAAATAAAGCTGTTTCATTTTCTTGAAAAAAAAAGCGACCCATAAAAGGGCCGCTAAAATATTGTTTTTACAAATGATTAATTTGTTCCGAAAGCTCCTATATAATTTTTCGAAGCAGGAACAGAGAATGTTTTACCTGCAACATTGTGATTATAAGTAGCCGAAATACCATCTTGTCCAACACTTAAGGCAGGAGAACCTGACTTTAAGTGAAAATCAAAATTTGTCCATTGTTCAAACTTAAGCGTTTCAGTAGTTGAAACAGGCACATTTACTGAAGTACCTTCATCATCAACAGTATCCCAAGTTACTTTAAATGAGTTTACATCGTAGTTGGCAAACATAGGGTCATTATTATCTGTAATAGAGGTAGCTGCAGCCTCAGTTAATAAACCATTTGAAGGCACAAACTCTGAAACCATAATTGCATCATTACCAAAATAATATTGGTAACCATAAGCTGTATTGGCCATATCTACAGACTCATCAACTACACGGAACCCATAACGACAGTTTACAATTAGGTTGTTTTTAATTGTTCCGCGTGCAGACTCTTCAATGTTAATTGAACCTCCTCTTCCTAATGAAGAACGACGGTAACCACCATTTAAAATAGTATTGTTATACACATTCATATTGGTTTGTACTTCGCCAGCATTTTTGCTCGACCATTTTGGACCATTGGTAGCACAGTTGTAAAATAGGTTATAAGCAATATCTCCAGTAGTTCCTTTTTTGATGTTTAAAGCCTCGCCACCTGTTGAACCAATAAATGCAAAAACATTGTTGTAGAACGAAAGCTGACCACCCTCTGGACGAAAAGCATCATCGATAGTATAAGCAATAACAGAGTTATGAACAATTACTTTAGTATTTGGGTTTTCTGAGTAAAATCCGTAAGATGGATCCCCTTCGTCTAACTTAACCTCACCTCTTTGTATTGATGGATACTCATCCGTAAGCGTTGCATTACAAAACTCCATAACACAATGATCCATCACAAAATTTTCAGCAGTACTAGAACAGATAAAACCACCCCAAGCAGCTAATTTTAGAATATTATTTTCAGTTCTGTCCGCTTCTGGCACAGTAAATTTAATTGGCTTATCAGCTGTTCCAATAGCAATTAAACTCCCTTCAATATATAATTCTGGGCCTACACTTTTATCGGCCAACACTGTAACACCTTCTTCGATAGTAAGAGTTACACCTGGGTTAATTACAATGTGTCCTGCCCAATTTACTATTGAATTAGCTTTCCATGTTGTATTTTCACTAATAAGAGTATTGCCATCAATATCAATAACTAGTTGGTCTTCATCACCATCCTCATCATCAGGATTCTCAACACCGGGCTCATCTGTTTTTGGATCGTCATCATCATTACAAGAACTAAGAGATAGCGCACCAACTATAGCTGTTGCAAAAAAAAGCGTTTTGAAAAAATTAACTGTTTTCATTTTAGTTTAATTAATTGATTTTATTTAAAATTTATATTTTAATCCGATTAAAAAATTTCGTCCATACCTATCGTTCCGCACCACAAGGTTATCACCTACATTTCCTTGACTTTCGTAATCAACTTGTGTTTCTGTAATCCCTTGGTTGATATACCAAACTCGCTCGGTATCGAGCAAGTTGCGCGCCTTTAGGAAAACAACTAGACCGAAGTCAAAAGTTTTCTCTGCCGAAAAGTCTAACTGCCACATACTTTCTTGCCAATAATCTTTTTCGTAATAGGCTGTTAACTGAGCAATACGTTTACCAGTAAATACATTAGCCAACTGAAATTCGAGGCCCCTATCAGGATTTCTATACAATAATGAAATATTACCTATATGACGCGACTGCCCTTGTAATGGGCGGGTTTGCTCCACCTCTCGAGCTACGATATCCGAACTATTATCATTAACATCTTCTCGTTCGTAGATAACCTTATCCGTAGTAATACTACTTTCGGTGAATGTATAATTGGCCTTTACGCCAAATTGTCTGAAAAACTTAGTCATATCGAACTCCAGACCATAATTTGTAGCATTACCGTAATTTCCTGGTTGCAGATAGGTTGAATTTCCATCTACTACAATTCCTTCTTCTATTGGATCGTTTATATCTTTATAGAAAGCTCCTATAAAAAGATTATCCTGTGGAGAGGGGAAAAACTCAAAACGCAGATCAATATTATTAGCTAATGTTCGCTTTAAATCCGGATTTCCTCGCTCATCAAACTCACTATCGGAGTAGGCACTACCAATGTTATAAGGTACTATCTCGAAAAAGCCAGGGCGAATTACTGATCGGAAATATGAAGTACGAATATTCGTTTTATTATTAACAATGTATTTGGCGTGGAAAGAAGGTAAAAAGTCAGTATACTCCTGTTCTCCTATTGGATCTAAAGTACTAAAGTCGCCTAGATTTCTGAGTTCATAACCTTGTATGGTATGCTCAGCACGCACCCCACCTACTAATTCTATTTTTTTATCAATATCCCATTTAAACTGCGTGTAGGCTGAGCTTATTTTTTCTGAAGCATCGTAGTTTAAAGGGTTTGATGAGCTTCCTCTTGGGTTTCCTAACTCCCAAGTAATTTCGTCATATCTCCAATCTCTATCCTTGCGGGTAATAGCACTTTCATAAAACTCAGTATCGGGTTTAAAATTATACTGCACAAAGTTATTCTCACGCTCTTTGTCGCGATACATGCCTCCTAGTTTTATATTAAATTGGCTCGATAAATCAATTTGAGTATTTATATAAAAAGACAAGTCTCTATCGCTATTATCCTCCCACTGACGAGTTGGCAAATATTCGTATCGGTCAATATCATATGCCAATATATTGCCTCCCAAATGCGTAATTCTTCTTCTAAAATCGAGCTGGTCTGGTCTTATACGCTGCGCCATTGAATATACACCCGACCAATCCATCTTCCATCTAGCGGTAAGCTGATGATTTCCTTGCAAAGTTGAATTATATATCGATTGCTCCGTTGTGCGGTTACGCGTTCGATGTACTACCTCGCCTGTTTTACTTTCAAAATCGTAGTTCGTAAACAGTATCCTGTTGTTTTCACGAACCTGATCTTCTCGCTCATATATATAAGCATTGTATAAACTGATGGAGTGATTATGATTAAACTGATAATCGAGTTTATTATGAAAACCACCACGAAATAAATACGATGAATATTCACGCTCTTGCATGGTTTGTACTGCAACGGTATTATCTTCGATATTGTAGGCTCCGAGCGTGAAAAAATCGGTTTCTGAACCTCTATGTAAGGATTGCACATTACCAGCTATCACAAGCCCTAACTTATTATTAAAAAACCTATCTCCCACCGATAATCCTAAATTGTAATCTATCGGATTATAGCTTTGTGTTTGTCCGTGATTGTTATTGGTAAAATCGTTAATACTGGCACTATAACCTGCAGGATGCTTGCTATGTGGTGAGTTATAATCAGTGTTATTTTGACTGTACGATCTAAAAGGAATCCCATCCTTACTAAATAAAGTTGACATACCAACAGATGCATTTACTTTAAACATAAAATTATCTGGTGCATTTTTCATAACTAAATTCATAGCTCCACCAACTGCATCCCCTTCCATATCGGGCGTTAAGGCTTTTGTTACCTCAATACGATCCATCAATTCTGAAGGAAACATATCCAATGGCACATATCTATTTTTATTGTCTGGAGATGGAATTTTAACACCATTTACAAGAGTGTAGCTATACCTTTTGGGCATTCCCCTAACTATGGCATAACTCCCAACACCCGCATTACTCTGCTCAAGTGATACCCCTGAGATGCGTTGCATTACATCAGCTACGTTTAAATCAGGAGAAAGCTCAATTGCAGCTCCCGAAACCACATTAACAACCATAGGAGCCATTCGTTCTGTAGCACGCGCACTTGAAATGGTATTTTTAATACCACCTGCCGTTACTACTATTTCCCCCATCAACAAGTCATCCTCATCAAGCATGAAGCTGATTTCTTCATTATTGGTAAGCTTTATTGTATGTTGCTCCTGCTTACATCCAATGTACGATACCGTAAAGGTATATTCACCAGGTTCTAATCCTTTTATTATGTAGCTTCCATCAAAACCCACTACTGACCCCTCTGTTGTGCCAGAAATTACAACTGTTGCGCCAACCAAAGGCTCTTTATTATTATCAGTTACTTTACCTTTTACCTCATATTTCTCAGCAAATATATTCAGAGGAATGAGCAGCATCATAAAAATAATGCCTAATTGAGTGTTCATCATTTATCTTCGTTCATCTTAATTAACGATGGCAAATAAACGAGATGTATTGCACTTCAACTTAAAATTAACCTTATGCTACTATCATAATTAAGGTCAATTCCCTGAGTACACATATATACTTATAATAGTTTTTTAACATTAAAAAAACACTTAAGTAATCCGAATAAAGCAGGAATTGCAACAAAAAATTATTTCCACAATAGGTAAATGATAATATGGATGTATGTTATTGAAATATTGTTAACATCTAAAATCGATAAAAACACATTAAGCGAGTGTTAATAGTACAAATTAAATAAAATAGATATTGCCATTCTATCCTTTGCATTGTTTACGAAAATCTTAACGTTTTTAGAGTGAAACTTTATTTTTGGACATCTTCACCACCGATCGCCAAATGATATACTCGAATAGGTTATAAACAAAAAAGCACCTTCAAAATAAATGAAGATGCTTCTTTAATATGATAGTCAGTAAAACTCCACCACAGAGCTTGTGTGATGCAGTATAATCAATTTATTCTATTTTGTGGTTACCACAACTTTTGCTGATTTTAAACCTTTACCGGTTGCTGTAATTTGAATTGTACCAACATCTTTAGTTGATTTTAATACAGCCAATGCCATGCCGTTAAAAGCCTTACGATAAGGTGCCTGAAATGATTCTACCGAAGCAGCATTACCATTATCAACAGCCACTAAACTACCAACTCCTTTTACTTTAAAGTTGACTAGGTTATCTGCATTCGGACAAAGGTTACCATCTTTATCTTCAACACGCACAGTTACGTAAGCCAAATCTTCACCTGAAGCATCAATGCTTTCGCGGTCAACAGATAGGCTAATTTTAGCTGGTGCACCTGCAGTATTAATCTGCTCTTCTAAAATAGCTTTGCCATCTTTATAAGCTACCACTTTAATAGATCCTGCTTGGTAAGGAACATCCCACGATAAGCGGTATGGTGAATCGAATGTTTTAGGTTCGTAACGTAAGAAATCGACCAATACAGTACTTAGGTCTTTTCCTTTTACTTTTTTACCCATCGACTTTCCGTTCACAAATAACTCAGCCTCATCGCAATTGGTATAACAGTATACTGGGATGGTTTTACCTTCCATGCCTTTCCAATTCCAATGCGGCAATAGGTGAACCATTGGTTTTGTAGTCCACTGACTTTGGTATAAGAAGAAACGATCTTTAGGGAATCCACAAAGGTCAACTGCACCAAAATAAGAACTACGCGATGGCCAGTTATCGTTCCAATATCCGTTTGTTGAGTTATCTCTACCTCCGTATGGCGTTGGCTCACCTAGGTAATCAAAACCAGTCCAGATAAACTCACCCATACTAAACTCAAACTCTTTCTGAAAGTGGAATTCAATATCTGGTGGGTATGCCCATGGTGGACCAACAATATCGTAACTCGTAACTTGATTATCATCGGCAATTTTATACTTCTCTACTGGGAAGTGATACACACCACGGCTACTTGTACAGCTCGAAGTCTCTGAACCATACAATGGCATATCAGGATAATTCTCACGAAGCTCGCCATATTTAGTAGGCTTGTAATTTACTCCTGCAATATCAACTTGCTGAGCCATGTTGTGCTTATATGGCGCATCGTAATGATTAAAGCCAGCTGTAGTAGGACGTGTTAAATCTAACTCCTTTACGTAGTCGTTCAGCATTTTCGCTGTTTTCCAACCATTCTTCTTATCCTTTTGCTCAATAATTTCGTTACCAATACTCCACATTACAACTGAAGCATGGTTTCTATCGCGAAGTACCATATCTTTGATATCGCGCTCAGCCCAATCTTCAAAAAATACGTTGTAGCCATTCTCTACCTTCTCCATTTTCCAAACATCGAAAGCCTCATCCTGAACCATTAAACCCAATTCGTCACAAAGTTCTAATAACTCACGCGATGGCATATTATGACTGGTACGAATGGCATTCACACCCATATCTTTCATAATTTGAAGCTTACGCTGATCCGCTCTTCTGTATGTAGCCGTTCCTAAAGCACCATTATCATGATGCAAACAAACGCCATTAAAACGAACTTTACGACCATTTAAATAAAAGCCGTCCTTATCGTAATGGATGGTGCGAATACCAAAACGCGTTTTGTAAGTATCCACAACTTTACCATCCTGTTTAACAGTTGTTACGGCATTGTATAAGTTGGGTGTATCTAAATCCCATTTTGCCGGATTCTCGATATTACACCATAAACCAGATACGGCCGATGCATTGGCTTTAACGGTTAATTTCTCACTAACCGTTGCTACCGATTTCCCTTCAGGAGAGAAATACTCTTGCGTAACTTCTATAGCTGCATCCTTATTACTTTTGTTATTAATAGTAGTCTCGTTTTGTACTACTGCTTTTGCATTACTGACCGTTGGTGTAGTAATAAAAGTACCCCATTGTGCTACATGCACTGGCGCATCCACCTTTAACCAAACCGAACGGTAAATACCTGCACCCGGATACCAACGCGATGATAAATCTTTAGGCTCTAAACGTACAGACACCACATTATCGCTACCGTCGTACTTTAAGTGCTTGCTGATATCAAATTCGAAACCAATATAACCATATGGGCGATTACCTACGAAAGTACCATTTACCCATACATGAGCATCGTACATGGCCCCTTCAAACTCTAAACGAATTACTTTTCCCTTTGCTCCTTCGGGCGTTTTAAAGGTTTTACGATACCAACCAGTACCGTGAAATGGTAAACCGCCACTACGTGCATTGTACTTAATATCGAATGGTCCTTCAATTGCCCAATCGTGTGGCAAATCTAAACTTCTCCATTTCGAATCATCAAATTGTGGTTTTTCTGCTCCTTCAGCCTTATCGTTGAAGAAACGCCACGAATCGTTAAAATTGATGTTTTGCGCAAAACCATTTAAGCACACGCACAACACCAAACTCATTAGAATTAAAAATTTGTTGTTCATTAGATTTATTTATTGCGTTTGTTTTTTTCTATCCTGCAAGTTAGTGTTCTATCCAAGGACTAATCGAGGAGTAAAATAAATAAAGATGGGGGGTATTTGAGTATCCAACCTATCTCATATCGTTTTCACCTCCGTGTTTTAGGTTCTATTTATTGTTCAAAAACTTGTTTACTGACAGGCACTACAGCCGTTCTTTATATTGAATTTAAGGGGGTAATTATATATCGCACCTATTTCTCTTGTAGCTTTCAATATTAAATTGCTTCTTTGTATTTCATATTTAAAACACTCATTCATATTTAAATTCTATGATACAACAAAATCCATTAATGGGTACTTTATTACATGCTGTAGGTGGTGTTTCGGCCTCTACTTGTTACGTACCATTTCAGAAAGTAAAACAATGGAATTGGAATTCTTATTGGTTGGTTCAAGCTACTTTTGCTTGGTTAATTTTTCCATTAATTGTCGGGTATATAACTGTACCCAATTTATGGGAGGTATTTGCTGAATCGCCATTCGATTTAATTGTAAAAGCATTTTTGTTGGGTTCTATTTATGGATTTGGGGGCATGTGTTTTGGTTATGCCATTAAACATATTGGATACTCTTTAACCTATACTATTTCAATTGGTATTTCAGCCATCCTCGGAACTATCGTTCCCTTAATTATGCACGGAGAACTTATCTCTAAATTTCATGAACCTGGTGGCAATATTATCTATCTAGGAATGCTAATCTCTTTAATAGGAATTAGCTTATGCGGTGTAGCCGGATATAGAAAAGAAAAAGATTTAACTGAACTTAATAAAGAGTCAGGTGAAAAATCTTCTTTCAACATGAAAAAAGGTTTTACCCTTACTTTAATTGCGGGTGTATTATCTGCTGTGTTTGGCATCTCACTAGAGGTAGGTGCTCCAATTGCCGAAATAGCAGGAAAACATGGTGCTGGCCATTTTGAAGGAAATGCCAACTTAATGCTTTCAACTATGGGTGCATTTGCCACAAACTTAGTTTGGTTTGTTGTGATTGGCATAAAACAAAAAACATTAAAAGAAATAGTTGATGTAAAAGGTCTTGGTGGTAAAACAATAGGACTTAACATGTTTATGTCAATAATCAGTGGTGCACTTTGGTACGGACAATTCTTCTTTTACAACATGGCACATGTACGCATGGGCGGATTTAAATTCGCTAGTTGGGTAATTCACATGTCCATGCTAATATTCTTTAGTTACATACTAGGTATAGTAATGAAAGAATGGTCTCAAGTTTCAAAACGAACTTACCGAACACTAGTTTTTGCCTTGGCCGTCTTAATTTCATCATTCTTAATTATGACCTACGGAAGTAGCATGGGCACTGAGACTATTGGGCACTAAAATATAGTTAATTAGTTTTTAGATAGGAGCCAGTAGTGAAAAATTAATACTAAAGGTCAAATACTATTATCTCTAATCTAACAAGATATTCACAATCATCTGATTTAAAAAAATAGAAAACATACATATGAGCACTGATATTAAAAAATTAAAAGGAATTACTTGGAACCATAGTCGTGGATTTACTTCAATTGTTGCTGTATCGCAACGTTTTGAAGAACTAAACCCAGGTGTTCAAATTTCATGGGAGAAAAGATCATTACAAGCTTTTGCTGATGAGCCTATCGATCAACTGGCCGAGCGTTACGATTTCTTAATCATCGATCACCCATGGGCAGGATTTGCAGCTCGAACGCAAGTAATTATGCCTTTGGATACAATTCTATCTAAAGACTTAATGACAGATTTAGCTGAGAATTCTGTTGGGCGTTCTCACGAGAGTTATTCTTTTAACAATCACCAATGGGCATTGGCTGTAGATGCTGCTACACCGGTTGCCTCTAGTCGTCCAGATTTATTCCAGAAAGAAGGACTTAAATTCCCTGAAACTTGGGACGATTTAGTTGAACTTTCAAAAATAGGTAAGGTGGCTATTCCAGGAATTCCACAGGATACTTTAATGAGTTTTTATATGGTATGTTCTACTTTAGGTGAGAATGTATGCGAAACTAAAGATTACGTAGTATCTGACGAAATAGGCCTAAAAGCGTTACAAATGCTACGCGATTTGGGAGAGAACATCAAACCGGAAAGTTACGATTGGAACCCTATCAAGGTTTGTGAGGCAATGACCTTAACTGATGATTATGTATATGCGCCATTTGGATATGGATACACCAATTATTCCCGCGAAGGATATGCACGTGTTACCTTAAAGTATCATGATATGGTTGCTATTAACGATCAAAAACTAATCAGTACTTTAGGTGGAACAGGTTTAGCACTTTCATCTAAATGTGAAGAAAAAGAAATAGCAGCTAAATTCTTAGAGTACGCAGGTTCTTTAGAGGTACAAAAAGGAATTTTCTTTGATAATGGTGGACAACCTGGACACAGAAAAGCTTGGACTGACGAAAGAGTAAACAGCCAGTGTATGAATTTCTTTTCAGATACTTTACCTGCTTTAGATCGTGCTTTTTTACGTCCACGATACAACGGACATATGTACTTCCAAGATAGAGCGGGTGCGCCTATCCGTGAATACATGATGAATGGTGGAGATCCTAAGCAATTACTGAAACAATTAAACGAGTTATACATCAAATCCCTTTCAGAAAATGAGTAATGCAAAACCTTTAGAGGGTATGTTGGTACTTGAGTTCTGCCAATTTTTGGCAGGACCATCTGCCGGACTTCGTTTGGCGGATTTGGGAGCTCGTGTAATTAAAATTGAGCGACCAAACCACGGTGAGGCTGGCCGTCAAATCGCCATTAAAAACCTTAGGGTTGATGGCAGCAGCTTGGTATTTCATACCTTAAACAGAAATAAAGAATCATACGCAGCTAACCTTAAGGATGCGGATGATTTAGAAAGAGTAAAAGCACTGATCGCTAGAGCGGATGTGATGACGCACAATTTCCGCCCTGGTGTAATGGAGAAAATTGGTTTAGATTATGATACTGTAAAGGCTATTAATCCTAAATTAGTTTATGCCACAGTAACTGGTTATGGTACTGTAGGTCCTTGGTCGGCAAAGCCTGGTCAGGATTTATTAGTGCAATGCATGTCGGGCTTGGCAAACCTAAGTGGCGATAAAGAAGATGGCCCTACTCCATTCGGATTGGCTGTTGCCGATATCGTAACAGGCTCTCATATGGTGCATGGTATTTTAGCTGCGTTATTGCGCTGTGCTAAAACACAAAAAGGTGCCATGGTTGAAGTAAGCTTGTTGGAGTCCATGCTCGATTTCCAATTTGAAGTAATTACAACCTACCTAAACGATGGAAATAAACTTCCTGAAAGAGCTGCTCAAGGTTCAGGCCACGCCTACTTAAGCGCACCATACGGAGTTTATGCAACAAAGGATAGTCATATTTCATTGGCAATGGGTTCATTCGATACTTTAGTCGAACTATTAAATGCAGACGAACTTAAAGGATATAGCGAGGCTGAAACCTTTACCAAACGTGATGAGATTATGGCCATTTTGCGAGACATACTTGCAAGCAAAACAACGCAAGAGTGGCTCGATATTTTTGAGCCTGCAGGCATTTGGTCTTCGGCAGTATTCGATTACGAACAACTGTTAAACCACGAGGCATATAAGGTTCTTGAAATGGATCAGAAATTGAGTTTAGATACGGGTGAGCAAATTCACACCACACGTTGCCCTATCCGTTTAAACGATGAAAAGATATTTGCACCAAAACCTGCACCGCGCGTAGGACAGGATACGGATGCCATTACTAAAGAGTTTAACCTGTAGAGACAAAGATATGCTACCATTAAAAGATATACTTGTAGTTGATTTAAGCCAGTTTTTGTCTGCTCCTTCAGCTACTTTACGCTTAGCCGATTTAGGTGCCAGAGTTATTAAAGTTGAACGCCCCGAAACAGGTGACATCTGTCGTCAGCTATACGTTTCTAATGTAATGCTCAACGGCGAATCATCAGTATTCAGAGCGATTAATAGAAACAAGGAAAGTTTTCAGGCAGATTTAAAAACTGAAGACGATAAAAATAAAGTACTCAAGCTTATTGCTAAAGCAGATGTACTAGTACACAACTTCCGCCCGGGAGTAATTGAGCGATTAGGCTTGGATTATGATACTGTTAAAGCCATCAACCCATCTATTGTTTATGGTGAGATTTCTGGTTACGGATCAGAAGGTCCTTGGGCAAAAAAACCAGGTCAGGATTTATTATTACAATCACTTTCGGGAGTTACTTGGTTAAGCGGAAATGCCGATAAAGGTCCTGTACCTATGGGAATTGCCATTGCTGATATCTTAGCAGGATCACACTTAGCACAAGGTATTTTAGCCGCTTTAGTGAAACGCATTAAAAGCAATACAGGAAGCAAAGTTTCTGTAAGTATGTTGGAATCTATTCTCGATTTCCAATTTGAAACCATCACTACCTATTACCATGATGGTGGCGAACCAACTGTGCGTACCGCTAGTAATAATGCACACGCTTACCTTGGTGCACCTTATGGAGTTTACGAAACACAAAATGGTCATCTGGCTTTAGCCATGGGTGCTATTCCGGTTTTAGGAGAATTGTTAAGCTGTAAAGCTTTAACGGAGTATCCTGAGCCAGATAGTTGGTTTACGCAGCGTGATGAAATTAAAGATATTCTAGCAAAACATCTTCAAACACAAAGTACTGAGCATTGGCTATCTATTCTTGAGCCTGCTGATATTTGGTGTGCTGATGTATTGAGTTGGGACAAGCTTTTTGCTCACGATGGCTTCAAGGCATTGCAGATGATTCAGAATGTGAAAATGGGCGATGGTTTCGAGTATCAAACAACACGTTGTCCTATTAAAATAGATGGTGAGTATTTAACTTCATCACTGGGTTCTCCTTCAATTGGTGAGCACACAGCAAAAATTTTAAGCGAACTATAAGCTAGTAAACAATGAAGGAAAAATTAAGAATTGCCGTTCGTAAATTCGGTCCTTTTGAGAGTGCTATAGATAAAATATGGGCCGACTTCTGCAAGCAGAATAACTGCGACTTAGAGTTGGAAGCTATCCCAATGGATTTACATCCTTTATACGATAGCACTTTAAAAAATGATGGCCTTAAAAATGGAGAATGGGATATTGCCTTAATCAATACCGATTGGATTACTGAGGCATATAGCTCCAATGCTATTCTCGATCTTGTTCCGTTTATCAATAATGACTCTTCTATTGATACAGAAGCATGGAGTAACTCTATGTTGAGCAAACAAAGTTTTGATAATGCCTTTATGGGCTTGCCATTTCACAATGGGCCTGAGTGCTTAATTTATCGTAAAGATTTAATTAACGATCCCAAAGAAAAAGAAGCTTTTAAGGCACAATATGGTCGCGAATTAGAATTGCCAAAAACTTGGGATGATTTAATGGAAGTAGCCACTTTCTTTAATCGCCCTGAAGATAATTTATACGGAACTACGTTTGCTGCCTATCCTGACGGACACAATACGGTATTTGATTTTTGTCTGCAACTTTGGACACGTGGTGGCCAATTAATTACCGATGATAAAAAGGTAATCTTAAATTCAGAAGCAGCCGTAGCAGGTATGAACTTTTACCGTAAGGCACTTCAGAATACAGATGCTATACATCCTGCTTCGCGCGATTTCGATTCTGTAAAAGCCGGATTGGCCTTTGCTGCTGGCGAGCTAGCAATGTGCGTAAACTGGTTTGGCTTTGCTGCCAATTGCGAAGTGAATGCCGATTCTAAAGTTAAAGGTAAAGTTGATGTTGCCTATATTCCTGCAGGCGAAGGCGGCGAAGGGGTTTCCTTAAATGCCTATTGGATGTATGTGATTGGCGCCGGAAGTAAAAAGCAGCAAATAGCCTACGAATTTATTAAATTCGCTACTTCGGCTCAAAACGATGAGTTGTTAACCCTCGAAGGAGGTATTGGCTGTAGAGTATCAACATGGCGCAGCCCTAAGGTGAATGCCGAGATACCTTATTATCATAAATTAGAAGAGCTGCACCAAAATACAAAATCGTTACCACGCATGGGTAACTGGTCGCAAATAGCGGATATTATTGATGAATTGGTATTGAAAGTAATCAATACAGAAGAAGCCATTGAGTCTATTTTAGAGACTGCACAAACTAAAGTAAACAAGCTGTAAAAGATTAAAAAATGGAAATCAATTATAACTATACATTACCAAAGACTTCTCGCCCAATTATTATTTTTGGTGCCGGAGGTATTGTAAACGATGCACATATGCCAGCCTACAAAAAGGCAGGTTTCGAAGTATATGGTATCACCAACAGAACCAAAGCACGAGCTGAAAAAATTGCTGAAAAATTCGGAATTCCACGCGTATTCGATAGCATCGATGACGCCATTGCTCAAGCTCCTGAAAATGCAGTATTCGACTTAACATTAATGCCCAATCAGTTTGTTGATACATTAGAAAAACTACCTGATGGAGCAGCAGTGTTAATTCAAAAGCCTTTGGGCGATTACTTTGAGCAAACCAAAGAAATCATTGAAGTTTGCCGTCGTAAAAAACTAATTGCTGCGGTTAATTGTCAATTGCGTTTTGCACCGTATATTATGGCGGCTCGTAATTTAATTAAGCAAGGTGCCATTGGCGAGATTTACGATATGGAAGTAAAGGTAACCGTGCATATGCCATGGGAATTATTTCCAAATGTAATGTATCACCCACGTTTAGAGATTCAACAACACAGTATTCATCATATCGATTTAGTGCGTTCTTTCTTAGGTAACCCGAAAGGAATTATGGCTAAAACACTGAAACATCCTGGCAAAGAGATGTCATCAACACGTACCAATGTTATTATGGAGTATGCCGATGATGTACGCGCCTTAGTAAGTACGAACCATGATCATATTTTTGGTCACAATCACCAAGAAAGCTATGTGAAGTGGGAAGGTACTAAAGGAGCCATCTATGCAAAAATGGGTTTATTGATGAATTATCCTGATGGTGTGCCTGATGCTTTCGAATATTGCATTCTAGAAGAAGGTAAAAAGCCTGAATGGAAATCAATGAAATTAGAAGGCTCATGGTTCCCTGATGCATTTATCGGAACCATGTCATCTTTAATTTGCTACGCAAATGGCGAAACAGATAAATTAGACACTTCGGTAGATGATGTGTTAGATACCATGCATGTGGTTGAAGCAGCTTATGCATCGAGCGATGCGGGTGGCATTGCACCTAAATATGATTCAATTTAAATAGTAATTAACTAGAAGTCAGAAGTAAATCTCATACGATATTGCGCCATCGCGATGTAAGAAGCCATCACAAGGCGTTTTATAATGATAAAGGATAAGTTGTAAATGATAAACGGATTTACATTTTGTTTTAACGAGGCGCTCATTAAGGTTCAATTGACTTACGATATTGCGTCACTGCGAAGAATGAAGCAGTCTCAAGGAAAGATGCTTAATGAATTTAGGCCAACACTAAATTAAAAATAATTAAAACTCAACATCCATAATGAAAGCAACGTTGTACGAAGGGAATAAATCCTTCTCAGTAGTCGAAAAAGAAATTGAAGCACCTGCAGCAGGTGAAGTAAGAATTAAAGTAGCCTATTGTGGTGTTTGTGGTACTGATGTACACATTTACCATGGTATGATGGATCAGCGTGTGGACATTCCACAAATTATTGGGCACGAGATGTCGGGTACGGTTGATGCCATTGGCGAAGGTGTTACAGGTTATAAAGTTGGAGAAAAAATTACGGTTCGTCCATTGGATAACCGTGGAGAAACAGCTTCTGATAAAGGGCATGGACATATTGCGAAGTCGTTAAAGTTTATTGGTATCGATAGTCCTGGTGCCATGCAGCAATATTGGAATGTTCCGGCTTTTACTTTACACAAATTAAAAGAAGAGACTGATCTTAAATTAGCCGCTTTAATTGAGCCACTTTCTGTTGCTTGTCACGATGTGCGCAGAGGTCGTTTACAAAAAGGCGAAACTGCAGTAGTTCTTGGTGGTGGTCCAATCGGGTTATTAGTTGCCATGGTTGCAAAAAGCAAAGGTGCTAATGTTGTTATTTCTGAGGTGAACGAAATTCGCATTAAAATGGCCGAAGAAATGGGATTTGAAGTAGTGAATCCTGTTAAAACAGATTTAGTAGAATACGTTGAAAAGAAAACAAATGGCGGTTTAGCCGATGTTGTTTTTGAAGTGGCTGGTGTTCAACCTTCACTAGATGTAATGACTGAAGTGGCTGGTATCAGAGGACGTATTGTTATGGTGGCCATTCATGGCGAGAAAAAACCAATCGATTTATTCAAATTCTTCTGGAAAGAGCTTGAATTAGTTGGTGCTCGCGTTTACGAAAAAGAAGATTACGAAGAGTCAATCGAGTTAATTACTAAAAACGAATATCCTTTCGAGAGTATTATTACGGATACAAAACCATTGGATCAAATTCAGCAATTATTCGAAGATATCGATGCTACGCCAACAGGAATGAAGTTCTTAGTGGATTGTCAGTAAATTTAGGCTGAAGTTTGAAGACTGAAGTCAGAAGGGATTTACAAACGATATTGCGTCATCGCGATACAAGAAGCGATCTCAAGGGAAGATGTTTTTACAAGGCGCCTTGAGATTCCTTCGTTCCTACCAATGACAGAAAATTATATTTACCTGTTTAATAGTGCTTTATGAAATTATCATTAACATCTATTAACAAGTGGCTTGATCCCTGTCATCAACTCATTATGGCTAATTTTTATTGGTTGGCGGCTCGGAATGACGCAATATTAGATACAAAACCATTGGATCAAATTCAGCAATTATTCGAAGATATTGACGCTACGCCAACAGGAATGAAGTTCTTAGTGGATTGTCAGTAAATTTAGGCTGAAGTTTGAAGTCAGAAGGGATTTACAAACGATATTGCGTCATCGCGATGCAAGAAGCGATCTCAAGGGAAGATATTTTCCTACAAGCCGCCTTGGGATGGCTACGAGAATTATCAATAGATTAGCTAATGACGAAGGATTAAATTAAGCATCAAACAGAGTTATCAAGACATAATTTATCTCTATATTTATGTCGTTATAACACATACTAAAAACATAAAAATGAGCGTTTTAAATAGATTTAAAATAGAAGGTAAAGTTGCCTTAGTAACAGGATGTAAAAGAGGAATTGGTATGGGAATGGCCGTGGCATTAGCTGAAGCCGGAGCTGATATCATTGGTGTGAGTGCCTCTCTTGAAAAAACAGGTAGTGCTGTTGAAAAAGCGGTAACCGCTTTAGGTCGTAAGTTTACGGCTTACACATGCGATTTTTCTGATCGTACATCTTTATACACATTTATTAATGAAGTAAAAGCTGAGAACCCAGTTATCGATATTTTGGTAAACAATGCGGGTACTATTTTAAGAGCCCCTGTTGCTGAGCATCCAGATGAAATGTGGGATAAAGTAATTGAGGTAAATCAGAATGCACAATTTATTTTAACACGCGAAATTGGTAAAGAAATGGTAGCTCGTGGATCGGGTAAAATTGTATTCACCGCTTCGTTATTAACATTCCAAGGTGGAATTACCGTTCCTGGTTATGCAGCTAGTAAAGGTGCTATTGGCCAAATGACTATGGCTTTTGCCAACGAGTGGGCTTCAAAAGGAGTTAACGTAAATGCAATCGCGCCAGGTTATATCGATACCGATAATACAGAGGCTTTACGTCAGGATCCAGTTCGTTCTGAGCAAATTTTATCTCGTATTCCAGCAGGAAGATGGGGTAAGCCTGAGGATTTTGCAGGACCAGTTGTATTCCTTTGTTCTGAAGCAGGATCGTACATGCAAGGAGCTGTAATGCTTGTTGATGGCGGCTGGATGGGGCGCTAATTTTATAGTTTTTAGCTAGTAGTTGATGGCTACTAGCAATATTTTCATTCAAACTATTAGCTACTAGCTAATAACTAAGGACTAAGAATATGCATATCAAATCACAATATTTCGAAGATTATACACTGGGAGATTTTAGAGAGACTCTTGGTAGAACGATTACTGAAACCGACTTTGTTGTTCATGCGGGTCAAACGGGAGATTTTTTTCCACACCACATGGATGCTGAGTGGTGCAAAACACAGCCTTTTAAGCAACGAATTGCTCACGGCACATTAACTTTTAGTGTGGCTATTGGCATGACGGCTACAGAGATTAATCCTGAGGCTTTCTCTAAAGGATACGACCGCTTGCGTTTTATTAAGCCGGTTCATATTGGCGATACCATCCGAGTAAAGGTTACGATTTCTGAAAAAACAGAATCGAAAAAACCAGAGTTCGGACAAGTAAACGAACACGTTGAGGTATTCAATCAAAAAGACGAGCTAGTATTGGTTTGTGATCATATATTATTGGCGAATAAAAAGGATAAATAAATATCTATAAGCGTTTTTTATCAAGGCTTGCTCCAATCAAATGAAGCAGGCCTTTTTTATGAAACTTATTTTCGCATCATTATTGCCTGGGCAGAAGTCGCAATAAATCAAGTCATTTATAACATAAGAATATGTTCGGGTAGAGCTTGCTGCTAAAGTAAAAGGGCATTTTCAGCTCGGGTGGAGCTTGCTTAAAAATTAAAAGCGCAATTCCAGCTCGGGTGGAGCTTGCTTAAAAATTAAAAGTTCATATTCCGGTTCGGGTGAAACTTGCTTAAAAATTAAAGGTACAATTCCGGCTCGGATGAAGCTTGCTTAAAAATTAAAGGTGTAATTCCGGTTCGGGTGAAGCTTGCTTAAAAATTAAATGTGCAATTCCGGCTCGGGTGAAGCTTGCTTAGGAATTAAATGTGCAATTCCAGCTCGGGTAGAGCTTGCTTAAAAATTAAATGTGCAAATCCATAACGGCCACTAGGATGAACTGTTTGGAGATAAAACCGAAATCCACTTCCGAAATCCTACTGAGCCAAAGCTTGTTATTTTATTTGTAGTTTTTCAGTCCAATTGGAATGAAAAGTTTGGCAGAACTTGTTTCGTCATATGGCTTTCCCAAAAGAAAAGAACAGCCCCACATTGTTTATTCCAATTTATTAGGCAATGTTATTTTTATAGTATAAATGTTATTGGAATCTGTGTGCTACTAGGTACTCCCTCTCCATTTCTTTTGGCAGGCAACCAAGTCTCCGGAATATGCTTAACAGTCTCAATTGCAACATCGTTTATTTCCGTTGACATTCCTTTAGATATTTCATAAGAAGAGACCTTGCCATCTTTGGTTACATTAACCTTAACTGTAACTTTTCCAACAGTTCCTTGTCCTATAAGATGAGACGGAATTTTCAAACCAACTGCAATAATATGTGTAATTTCGGATGTACTCCCCAGATATAATAACGGTCGATTTTCTTTTAACCCATTTACATTATTTGAATTATAAATAAGTATTGAATCATTATCAAAGTTATAACTCAAAGATATGTCTCCTCCAAAATCATAAAACTCCCAAACGCCAACTCTTTCTCCATTTTCATACTTCCCTTTCTCTATTAATAAATTCTTTTTTATTTCATTCGAGACATACTTTGAATAAGCGCCACTTTTAATATCTGGCAAATCTTTCTGAACTTCATAAACCTCAGCTATTTTTAGTTCTTTATTTTTCTGTTTCACAACCTTTATTTGTCCATAACTTAACTGTAATACCTGCACAAATAAAACTATTAGCATTAACCTTTTCTTCATTACGTATTGTTATATATATCTGACTTTCTAGCTCTTTTTAATATTGCCCAACTAACTCATATACTCACCACCGCACTATACAAAATTACCGTATATTCTGCATACTCACCTCATTGGGTAATATACGCACAAGAGGGAATATCTAATTCGGATATGAAAGTAGAAAAAAATATCTTATGCTCAACTACAAGTACCACTTTGAGTCTCTATTTTATACAGTCATTCGCTGCAGCCGCGATAGGAACGGCAGTGGCAGCTGTGCTTGTGTTGTTTTATAGGGAGTGCGGAGGCGACCGCAGGAAGCCCACGTACCGACCATATAAAACACCCAAGCAAAGTTGCTACTATAGTGGATAGCGCGTTGAGCTGCCCAAATCATATTACTCTTGCGTTCCGCCTATAGATACATGTATGGCTTTCACGGTTTTTAAGGTCTCCTCAACAATGGTATCGTTTGATACTAATTTACGAAGCTGCGAGGTTAAACCAGATACCATAAGTACGGCCATTACATCGTTATTTACATCGTATACAGGCGCAGCAAAATCGGTAACCCCCTCGGTTAAGGTACTTTTACGGATTAAACACTTGATATCCTTTAGTTCTTTAAGCTCTTCTTCTAATTGTATTTTTTCTTCTTTCGATAATTCTTTATAATCGTCGGAAGCCTTAAGAATTTGCTTACGCTCTGCTGGTGTTTTGTGTGCTAATATTATTTTACCCGAATTGGTTTGGGTAATGGGAAACACCCCTCCCACCTCAACAGACAGAGAAATTGGAGTCATGCTTTTAGCCTGACAAATGATTAAGAGTTTTCCTTGATAAAAGAAACTTAAATGACAGGACTGATTAATGGTGTGCGATAACTGCTCGAGGTAAGGCATGGCGGCTTTTACCAATTTATCGATTGACGAGTGATGGTGCGACAGCTGAAACAAACGCAAGGTTAACTGATATTTGCCCGATATAGGCTCCTTATTAACATATCCCCTATCTTCGAGGCACACCAACATTCGGTATATCTCGTTTGGTTTACGATTAATTCCGATTCCGATTTCCACTTGTGATTGCGGAACTGACTGAGCTGAAAGGAATTCTAAGATATCTAAACCCTTATCTAAAGCGGGCGCATAATAATTAGGCATAAGCACAATTTAATTTCCACAAAAATAAGAAAATAGCTATTTTCAAAGGCTTAAAACAAATACTATTTTCATAAATAAAGGATGAAGTTTTACACAGGATCATATACGGAACATGTTGGCGGAGATTTAGCTGGAAATGGAGTGGGTATACAATGCTTTAATTTAGATGATGAGTCGGGAGAAATAACTCCACTTACTAGTTCGGAAACTATTAACCCAGGCTATTTATGTATTAACCAATCAAAGCAATTACTCTACAGTTTTCAGGAACGATTAAAGACCAAACTACCTCTTTTATTATGTTTTAATATTGCAGGAAAAGAGCCCAAATTATTATCGACACAGGTGATAACGGGCGGATTACCTTGTCATATTTTATATATTAAGGAACACAACTGTATTGTGGTTAGTTGTTATGAAACTGGCAATTTTTTAAGCTACGATTTAGGCGAAAATGGTATCCCTCAATCTAATCCTCAGAATATTACTTACGGTGGTAATAGTATTAACAAAGAAAGGCAAGAAGGTCCGCACGCGCATATGGCGCACTTTGATAGCAAACACAAACAGCTGTTATTGGCTGATTTAGGATGTGATAAGGTGTATTGTTTAAAGATGGAAAACAAACTATTTAAACAAGTAAATTCCGTTGACATACCTAAAGGTGGCGGCCCTCGCCATATGGTACAACACCCGAACGGAGAGTACCTATTTGTGAATAATGAAATGACGGCTGAAATCAGTCTACTTAAATGGGAAAGCAACCAGTGGAAATGGATTAAAAATGTAAGTGCCATAAGTACCCCTCATCTTAATCATGCATCGGCTTCTGCCATTAAAATATCAAAGTGTGGAGCATACCTATATGTTGGGCTTAGAAGTTCAAATAGCATTTCAACCTTGAAGTTTGATACTGAAAACGAGACTCTACTTTTGGTTGAGGAGACAGGTACAAGAGGTATTACGCCACGTGATTTTGAACTATCCCCGGATGGAAAAGCATTAATTGTTGGTAATCAAGATTCTGAATCCATTGTATGCTTTGGCATAGATGTGCATAAAGGGACGCTTAATTATCGATCGCAAATAAATGGTATTGCATCAGTATGCTGCGTGAAATTTGAGTAATAATGCTGCGGATAATTTAAGTTAATCTTCATCCTTGCAAATGCAAGATGAAGATGCTTCCATCATTGACTTCTTCAGAACTTTATCGTAAAACACTGTTGCAACAGCAGCTCCTAGTATAGGAGAAAAGGTATACACCAAAAGGAAACCTCCGTTGATCGACTGCATAGAGGCTTCGCCCCAGCCCATAATCCAGGTTACTAACCGTGGTGCTAAATCGCGAGCCGGATTTAAACCGGCTTGTGTTAATGGGCCAACTAAACAGATGATTGACGCTACAACCAAACCAACTATAATGGGCGACAGATTATTGCCTGGTCGGCCCACATGACAACCTTCTGTTAAGGCTAATACTAACAGCATCAACATAAATGTCCCAAATAATTCAGTTATCATTGCAGCAGATAATGTAATTACCGAAGTACCATCGCCATAAATATAAAATGCACTAAATATGCGTGCTGTTTTTACTGATTCTATGGAACCTCGAACAATATTGTGCTTACTTTCATAGTCGGCAATAGGTGCCGAAAATAAGATATACACCATTAAAGCTCCTAAAAACGCCCCTATAAACTGCCCTAGAAAATAGGAAGGTACTTTTTTCCAACTCATCCGCCTACTAAACACCATAGCCAAGGTAATGGCCGGATTAAAATGAGCGCATGATAAATGACGAACGGTATAAATTCCTAGGGTAACAGACAAACCCCATATCATTGCCACCTGAAAAATTCCTTCATACCCATTTAATGTAGTAGCTACAGCAATAGCGCCGCAACCAAATACGATGAGCATAAAAGTTCCGATTAACTCTCCAATGAAATCTTGTTTATAAAAAGATACTTGCATAGTGTGTACTTGTGTGCAACAAAAATATACAATTCAAGTAAAGCCACACACCAAAAAATAGAGCTATATAGGTGGGTATATACTGCCTTTATCAGCGACAAGTTCAGATTACTACAAAGTAATTTCAGAACTATTATCCAACAAGACTAAACTACCTGCTAGTTCTTATTATAACTAAACCTAAACAAAACTCAACTCGATTTTAAATAGACACCACAATTAATTGTATTTCCCCCCTCAAAATACTTTGGTTTCTTTAGCAAATAGCAAATACAATTAACAAATTTGCTATACCAATTACACATTGGTACAATACCGTTTAAACCTTTAAGAGGTTCACAAAAATCTTATAAAATGAAATACATATTTATTGCACTATTAGCCTGCATACTCTTGCCTGTATCTGCTAAAAAGAAACAACCCAACATTATTTTTATAATGAGCGACGATCATACCGCCCAAGCCATAGGTGCTTATGGAGGATTGTTAGCGAACTTAAATCCAACCCCTAACCTTGATAAATTGGCAGCTGGAGGTATCCGCTTTGAAAATGCTTTTTGTAATAACTCTATCTGTACACCTAGTAGAGCCAGTATTATATCTGGTCAATATCCTCAAACCAATGGAGTACTCGACTTAGATGGCGCATTAGATCCTGAAAAGCAATATTTGCCCAAAGAATTAAAAGCTCTTGGTTACTCTACAGCTATCATCGGGAAATGGCACTTAAAAAAAGAGCCTGTTAATTTCGATTATTATAAAGTATTGCATAGTCAAGGAAAATATTTTAACCCCACTTTTAGGGAAAAAGGTAAAGGCACTTGGCCAAAGAATGAAGTTAAAACTGAGGGGCACTCAACTGACGTCATTACTGATTTATCAATAGACTATTTAAAGAACCTAGATAAGTCGAAACCTTTCTTTTTAGCACACCACTACAAGGCTCCGCATGATATGTTTGAATATGCACCTCGCTACGAAGATTACTTAGCCGATATTGAAATTCCTGAACCAGCGAGTATGTACAATCAACCCTTCTGGGGTTCTGAAGGAACTAGAGGAAAAAACGATAGTTTAATACATTACATCGGCACATCTATTTCTCCTCGTCATCAGCAAAAAATAAATTACGACACTAACTATTCTGATCGTTGGTTCGGAGATAGTATCGACGCAAGTTTAGCAACTCATTTAGCTTATCAGAAATACCTAAAAGATTATTTACGATGTGTAAAAGGTGTGGATGATAATTTAGGGAGGTTATTTCAATATTTAAAAGATGAAGGCCTCTGGGAAAACACAATTATTATTTATACTGGAGATCAAGGTATGATGCTTGGTGAGCATGATTTGATAGATAAACGTTGGATGTACGAAGAAGCCATGCGTATGCCCTTTATTGTGCACAATCCAAAAATGATTGAAAAAAATCAAGTGAGTGATTTAATTATTAATAACACAGATTATGCACCTACCATGATTGAACTTGCCGGTGGAAAAACTCCGGATTATATGCAAGGAAAATCATTTATCAACACCCTACAAGGAAAACCTGAAGTTAATTGGCGTAAAGGAACCTATTACCGTTATTGGATGCATATTATTCATCACTATGTTCCGGCTCATTTTGGAATACGCACTAAAGATTATAAATTGATTTTTTACTACGGTAAACACTACCTACCCGAGGAAGAGTTTAGTAAGTTCTATTGGGGTAAAACTTATAATGGAATAGCGCAAGAAACGCCGCATACGTGGGAATTGTACGATTTAAAAAATGATCCTAATGAATTACACAACCGTTATAACGATCCTGCTTACAAAACAATTATAGCAGAGCTTAAGGCAGAACTTAAACAAACACGTGAAGAATTAAACGAAACGGATGCTAACTACCCCGAACTAAAAGCCATTGTTGATAAACATTGGAACGACTAATCGAATAAGAAACAATAAAAAAATAAGGTTGTAACAGATGTATTTTGAATACTTCTGGCTACAACCTTATTTTTTTATAATCTTAGATGCCTTAAAGTAATTTAATTAAGATATCCTTTTATCATTTAACCTCTATGAAGAAAATTATTTGATTGCACAATTCTATATATGTTTAAACAAGGTTTGATGCAGGTGGATCTGGTAAGAAATGTTTCATTTCTTTAACAGCCTGTATGGGATTTGGCGCATTAAAAATAGCACTCCCAGCCACAAGAACATCAGCACCTGAGTTTATTAACGATTGGGCATTACTAACAGTAATACCTCCATCAACTTGAATTAAAGCCCTACTATGTTTACGCTCTATAAGAGCTTTTAGCTCAGCAATCTTTTTATAGGTATTTTCAATAAACTTCTGCCCACCAAAACCCGGGTTGACTGACATGAGTAATACTAGGTCAACCTCAGTTATAATATCTTCTAATAAAAATACCGGAGTATGCGGATTTAGAGTAACACCCGCTTGCATACCTTCTTTTTTGATGGCATCAATTGTTCTGTGCAAATGAGTACATGCCTCATAATGCACATTTAGCAGATCAGCACCTGCTTTTTTAAAATCAGAAATATAATTATCTGGTTCCACTATCATCAAGTGCACATCAAAAGGTTTATCAATATGCGGCCTTAATGATTTTAATATCGGCATACCAAACGAAATATTTGGCACAAAACGACCATCCATTATATCTAAATGAAGCCAGTCAGCCTCACTTTTATTTATAATTTCTATTTGCGACTCCATTTTGCTGAAATCAGCAGCTAGTAGTGATGGTGCTATAAGATGTTTCATTTCTATTTTTTAGTTTGCGCGCAAAAATAAGAATAAAAAAACCTTCCGACTAATAATAATGGGAAGGTTTAAAATTAATTAACCTAAATAAGATCTTAAAATCTTACTTCTATAAGTATGTTTTAGGCGTTTAATAGCCTTTTCTTTAATTTGTCTTACACGTTCACGTGTTAGATTAAATAAGTTTCCTATTTCCTCTAAAGAATATGGAGGCTCTCCATTCAAGCCATAGTACAACTTAATAATATCTGATTCTCTGTCAGATAATGTAGATAATGAACGTTCTATTTCCTTACGTAAGGAATCACTTAGAAGTGTATTATCTGGACTAATAGAATCTGTAGATAGCAATGTATCATACAAGTTATTATCCTCATCTTTTCGTAAAGGTGCATCCATAGAGATATGCTTATGCATTGCCTTTAATGAATCCTTCACTTCTTTTGGTGTTAGGTCTAACACTTGAGCGATCTCTTCAGTTGTAGGCTCTCTTTGATACTCCTGCTCCAATGCAGCAAAGGTATTATTTACCTTATTCATTGAGCCAATTTTATTCAGCGGTAACCTAACTATTCTAGCTTGTTCGGCCAGTGCTTGAAGTACCGATTGACGTATCCACCAAACTGCGTAGGAGATAAACTTAAACCCTCTAGTTTCATCAAACCTTTGAGCTGCTTTTATTAATCCAAGATTTCCCTCATTTATTAAATCGGGTAAACTTAAACCTTGATTTTGGTATTGTTTGGCAACCGAAACCACAA
Source organism: Saccharicrinis aurantiacus (assembly GCF_947489045.1). Lineage (NCBI taxonomy): Bacteria > Pseudomonadati > Bacteroidota > Bacteroidia > Marinilabiliales > Marinilabiliaceae > Saccharicrinis > Saccharicrinis aurantiacus. The sequence continues at coordinate 201,593 of NZ_CANLCN010000007.1, read as the reverse complement.
ATCGAAGGTTGGCATTAATGAGGCGATCTAAAGCTACAGTATCTCCTTCCTTAATGCGTTTGGCTAGTTTAACTTCCTCCTCTGCCGTTAATAATTTCACCTTACCAATCTCATGAAGGTATTTATCTAAGGAAGGAGTATCTCTATTTGTAACTTGTTTCGTTATTTTTAACTGTCGCATAACAATCTTACAAGGTTTAAATTATAGGTCAATAATAGTTTAAGCTAAATTTACATGAAGTTAACCAACACCAAAATAAATGTTCAAATTAATGTATGATTTGTTCAGCAGTTAGTAAATATAACAAAAAATAGCACTTTTGGTTTTTTTAGGCTAATAAAAAGGGAGTTAGATTACATGAAAATTAAGAAACTTAAGAGCAAGGTGGCAATTTATAACACAAAAACATTTTCTAATTAATTCTAATCTTAACTAACCATAGTTGCATAATAACGAATTGTAAAATCATCATTATTAAAATTTAAACAATCAAATTTGCATCTTGATTTCTATTTTACTAAGTTTGCAATGTACCTCTGAGTATCACATCTTTTAAAATAATGTATTTCATACAGTCAACTCAGACAAATCAGAACATTTTAAACTTATTATATCGAACATTAGTTCGTTTCACTTATTTCCCCAGTTATTTATTGGTAGTATTATATTATGTACGATATTCTTGAATTAAACAAGAAGCTTTTAGCAGAACTTAAAGAGGTTGCTAAGGAGCTTAACATTAAACGAATTGATTCGTTTAAAAAACAGGATTTAATCTACAAAATCCTAGATGAGCAAGCAATTATTGCCTCTGAAAAAAAGAAAACTGACAAACCAGCAGATAAAAAGCACATCAAACGCCCTAGAGTTAACAAGCCTGTAAAGCAAACCCCTACAGATAAAAAGAAACCTGCAGAAAAAGCTACTGAAAAAACTTCTCCGATTGCAGAAGTTGCCAAGGCTGCTGCAAATGAGGTTAAAAAGGAATCCGTGATTGAACCTGAAAAGAAAGCAGAAATCAAAAAGGAAACCAAACCTCAAGAAATTAAAACTTCGGATAAAAAACCAGAACAAAAAGAGCCTCAAGCAAAAGAGAATCCTCCTGTTGCATCCGAAAATAAAAGACAAGCAAACAATCGTCATGATGACAAAAGAAACAAGCCACATGACAACAAGAACCAAAAAGATAACAACAACCAACACCATAGAAAAAACCAAGACAAATCTTTTGATTTTGATGGCATAATTTCAGCATCTGGCGTTCTTGAAATCATGCAAGATGGATATGGTTTCTTAAGATCGTCGGACTATAACTACTTAAATTCTCCTGATGATATTTATGTATCTCAGTCACAGATAAAGTTATTTGGATTAAAAACTGGTGATACAGTATTAGGTGCCATCAGACCACCAAAAGAAGGAGAGAAGTATTTCCCATTAATTAAAGTTGAAGAAATAAATGGACGCTCTCCTCAAATCGTTAGAGATAGAGTCTCATTCGACCACCTAACGCCAATATTCCCAGATGAGAAGTTTAAAATAGCAGGAAGTGGCAAAGATAGCTTATCAACACGTGTTGTAGATATGTTTGCCCCTATCGGAAAGGGACAAAGGGGACTTATTGTTGCACAACCTAAAACTGGTAAAACTGTTCTTTTAAAAGAAGTTGCCAACGCTATTGCTTCTAATCACCCAGAAGTATACATGATTATACTACTTATTGACGAACGTCCTGAAGAGGTTACTGATATGGCAAGGAGCGTTAATGCAGAAGTTATCTCTTCTACATTTGATGAACCAGCTGAAAGACACGTTAAGGTAGCTAATATTGTATTAGAGAAAGCAAAACGTATGGTAGAGTGCGGACACGATGTGGTAGTACTTTTAGATTCTATTACTCGTTTAGCGAGAGCTTACAATACAGTATCTCCTGCTTCTGGTAAAGTATTGTCCGGTGGTGTTGACGCAAATGCTCTTCACAAACCAAAACGATTCTTTGGAGCAGCGAGAAATATTGAAGATGGTGGTTCATTAACCATATTAGCTACTGCTCTTACTGAGACTGGCTCTAAAATGGATGAAGTTATTTTTGAAGAATTTAAAGGTACAGGTAATATGGAACTTCAGTTAGATAGAAAGTTATCTAACAAGCGTATTTACCCTGCTGTTGATGTTACTCTATCAAGTACTCGTAGAGATGATCTACTTGTTGAGAAAGATAACATTAGTAGATTATGGATTTTACGTAATTATTTAGCAGATATGACTCCTGTTGAAGCTATGAATTTCTTAAAAGATAGAATGCAACAAACTAGATCTAATGAGGAGTTTTTAATCTCTATGAATTCAGATTAAGCATTCAAATAATATAAAAAAACAGGCCGTCTTAATCGCTGAGACGGCCTGTTTTTTTTACGATACTAAGTCAACTAACCAACCCGAATAAACACTACATAAGCACCAATATTTCTTCGTGAAATAAGTTACCCTGATATCAGAACTAAGCCCAATTATAAGTGACTAATTGAGAAACTGAGGATATGAGGATGTTACTTGGTTTCTGTAAGTATAAAAACAAAAAAGCCGTTAAGTAATATTCTTAACGGCTTCTATTTCGTTGAGCTACTCTTAGTTTTTAGCAGCTTCCATTGCTTTTGTAAGCACAGCTTTAAAAGCATCTGGATGATTAACAGCTAAGTCAGCTAAAACTTTACGGTTAATTTCAATATTTTGCTTAGTCATTGCACCCATTAATTTAGAGTATGAAACTCCTTCTAAACGAGCAGCAGCATTGATTCTTTGAATCCATAATGCTCTAAATTGACCTTTCTTTCTTTTTCTATCACGGTATGCGTAACCTAAACCTTTTTCATATCCATTTTTGGCTACCGTCCATACATTTTTTCTTCTTCCAAAAGAACCCTTAGTTTCTTTTAAAATTCTTTTTCTTCTTGCTCTTGAAGCAACAGCATTTACTGATCTTGGCATTTTTTTGCTTTTTAGAATGATTAGCGCTCCACTCTTGGAGTCTTTCTAGCTAACTTCATTCGATTAATAATAATTGTAATAAGGTACCGTCCTTATTATTTCATGTTCAATAATAACTTGATGTTTTTCTCATCAGCTGCATGAACTTGACCTGCGTAAGTAAGATTTCTTTTACGCTTTTTAGACATTTTTGTTAAAATGTGACTTTTAAAAGCATGTTTTCTTTTAATCTTACCAGTTCCAGTGATTTTAAAACGCTTCTTAGCACTGGAATTCGTCTTCATTTTTGGCATTGTAACTAATATTAAATTGTTTAATATAATTGATCGTTACTTTTTAACTTTCTTAGGAGACAAGAATATAATCATTCTCTTTCCTTCAAGCTTTGGTAACTGTTCAACTTTCCCATACTCTTCAAGATCTTGTGCAAATCTTAATAGTAAGATTTCCCCTTTCTCTTTAAATAATATCGAACGTCCCTTAAAGAATACATAAGCTTTCACTTTTGCTCCTTCGTCAAGAAACTTAATCGCATGTTTTAGTTTGAATTCATAATCATGGTCGTCGGTATTCGGACCAAATCTGATTTCTTTAACTACAACTTTAACTGCTTTCGATTTCAGTTCCTTTTGTTTACGCTTTTGCTGATACAAAAACTTCTGATAATCGATTACACGACATACAGGAGGATCAGCATTTGGCGATATCTCAACTAAATCTAATTCTAACTCATCAGCCATTTTCATAGCCTCAGTAGTAGAAAATACCCCCGGGTTCTCAATATTTTCTCCAACAAGTCTTACTTTTGGAATTCGAATCGCGTTATTTACACGAAATTGCGGCGTTTCTTTTTGAGGGGGCCTGCCTGTCCTTCTTCTATGAGTTGCTATTGTTAAGTCCTCCTATAATTAGTTAATAATTTATTTATTTATCTATTGAAGATAATTGTTCTTCTACTTCGTTGTTAATAAAGGTTGAAAATTCTTCAATTGTCATTGCTCCTTTATCTCCATCCCCTTGTTTACGTACTGAAACGGTATTTGTTTCGGCTTCTTTTTCGCCTACAATAAGCAGGAATGGTATGCGTTTCAGCTCGTTATCACGGATTTTTCTTCCGATCTTCTCATTTCTATCGTCTAAAACGCTGCGAATATCGGAATTATTTAGAACATTTGAAACTTTTTCAGCGTATTCGTTATATTTTTCGCTAATTGGCAGAACAACCACTTGTTCAGGAGTTAACCATAATGGAAACTTTCCGGCTGTATGTTCTATTAATACGGCAACAAAACGCTCCATACTTCCGAATGGTGCTCGGTGAATCATTACAGGACGATGCTTTACTCCATCACTACCCATATACTCTAATTCAAAACGTTCTGGCAAGTTATAATCAACCTGAATAGTACCTAATTGCCATTTACGACCAATAGCATCACGTACCATAAAGTCAAGCTTAGGCCCATAAAATGCAGCCTCTCCATACTCTACAATGGTATTCATACCACGTTCGTCGCAAGCCTCAATAATCGCAGACTCTGCTTTTTCCCAATTCTCTTCAGTTCCTATATATTTTTCATGATTTTCTTTATCTCGTAAAGAAACCTGAACTATATAATCTTTAAAATCGAGCGCTTTAAAAATATATTGAATAATATCAATAACCTTTTTAAACTCATCTTTCAACTGATCAGGACGACAGAAAATATGGGCATCATCTTGAGTAAAACCACGAACACGTGTTAATCCATGCAATTCTCCACTTTGCTCGTAACGATAAACAGTTCCAAACTCAGCCATTCTAATTGGTAAATCTCTATAAGAAACAGGCTTTGTTTTAAATATCTCACAGTGGTGTGGACAGTTCATCGGTTTTAACAAAAACTCCTCTCCTTCTGCAGGTGTATTTATAGGTTGGAATGAATCCTCACCATATTTTGCATAATGACCGGAAGTAACATATAGTTGCTTGTTTCCAATATGCGGTGTAATTACAGGTACGTAACCATATTTACGTTGAACTTTTTTCAAGAAATTCTCTAAACGTTCACGTAACATAGCCCCTTTGGGTAACCACAACGGTAAACCTTGACCTACATTTTGCGAAAAAGCAAATAACTCTAGTTCTTTACCTATTTTACGATGATCGCGTTTTTGAGCTTCTTCAAGCTTAACCAAGTACTCCTCAAGCATCTTTTGCTTTGGAAAAGTAATTGCATAAATACGCGTTAGCTGTTTACGTTTTTCATCACCGCGCCAATAAGCTCCAGCGATACTTAATACCTTTACAGCTTTTATGGCACTAGTAGATGGTAAGTGTGGTCCGCGACATAAATCGGTAAATTCACCTTGCTTGTAAAAAGTAATAGTACCATCTTCGAGCTCATTTATAAGCTCAAGCTTATACTCATCATTTTTCTCAGTGAAATAGCTTAATGCTTCAGCTTTGCTAACCTCAGAACGTTGGTATGCATTTTTCAAACGCGCCAACTCTTTCATTTTTGCTTCGATTTTAGGCATATCAGCATCACGAATTACAACTCCATCACCAGGATCAACATCGTAATAAAAACCATTTTCGATAGATGGTCCTATACCAAATTTCATACCTGGATACAAAGCCTCTAAGGCTTCGGCCATAAGGTGAGCTGAAGAGTGCCAGAAAGCATGCTTTCCTTCTTCATCTTCCCACTTATATAATTTAATAGATGCATCAGACGTTATCGCACGAGATATATCCCAAGTTTCGTCGTTAACAGATATAGATAAAACCTCTTTTGCTAAGCGAGGACTAATACTTTTTGCTATTTCTAAACCGGTAACACCTGCTTCGTACTCACGCACTGTGCCATCGGGGAAGGTTATTTTAACCATATGATGAATATTTTAATATCAAAAAACGCACAAAGATAATGAGTTTGTTAAAGAAAAGACTACAGACGTTTAATAATTTTACTCCTCGTGCAAAAAAACTGAATTAAAAGAAACTAAAATAACTATCAGCATTAATCCTATTTCAGCATATTTGACTATAAACCACTTTCTGAGAATTAAGAAATAACAACTACGAGTGCATAGGTATTACTACTCATAAATTCTAAAATAAGAATTCACTTAACTCCAGAAGAACAATACCCTTATAAATAAATTCCATAATTAAATAACTTAACTTTCGTAGAATCTAATTGGAGTATCCAATCATATTAAGTATTATTACCCTATGAGTGATATAGAAATATTACAACAACTGGGATTAGCTATAGAAGACCAACAAATCATTTTCTATGACAATTACACCCAAGAGCATAAAATAGATTTTGATAGCTTAAAAGAAGTTACTATCGACAAAGCATATACGCCTATTCATTCTCGTTTGAGTTATTGGTTTAGTTTTCTAGCAGTGGTAAAAACTCCATTTAGTGTTAGAAGACTATTTAACGTTGAAGATTATCGTGAAAACTACGAATTAGAACTAGAGCTAAACGACGGGAAGGTACTTTCACGTATAGTTAAAGACATAAACCTACATGAGGTAGAATCATTTCTAGATCAAATCAATAAAGCCCTATAAAGCAAAACCTATTTATATAGAATATCTGTTCTAAATAAATAGGTTCATTAAGTTGTAAACTTACACCTTGTAAACAACCAGTAAAAGGTTATTCAATATTCTCTCTTACTTCAGCCAAAAATTCTTGCATCTTCTTGGTATCTTTAGTCTCAATAATTGCTAATAGCTCTTTTAGTTTAAGCCTAATTTGTTCAACCTGTCCGCTTGTGAATGGATTAAATAATATTTCTGATAATAAATAATCATCTTCACTTAAGAGGCCCTTAGCAATATCGAAATGCTTTTTAAAGGTAGTACCAGGTGCTTCTTGCTTTTTCATGACCGATGCAAACACAAGAGTTGATGAAAAAGGAATAGACAATGAATATGCAATTGTTTCATCGTGCTCAACAAACGAATACTCATGTATATTTAGTCCGAGACTACTATAAAAATCTTTGAAAAATGTTTTACCCAAATGATCACCTTCTGAAATAATAATTGAATGGTGATCGCCCAAGCTTTTGAGGTTACCAAAAGTTGGTCCGAACATTGGATGGGTAGAAACATACGGCATACCTGATGCTTCGTAATACTCTTTAAATCCGGTTTTAACCGATGAGATATCAGAAATAATACAAGTTTTAGGTAGGTAAGGAATTACCTCGTCAAAAGCCTGAATGGTATACTTTAAAGTAACCGCATTAACTAGAATTTGGGGTGCAAACTCAGTTATTTCTTCGAGCTTTGTAAGACGTTGCGTATTAAAAACGTATTTCAATTTTTCTAAGTTTGGATCGTAAAGGGCTACTTCGTGATCGAGGCATAGTGCATCACTTAACCAAGTCCCCATTTTTCCGGCTCCAAGTATACAGATTTTCATTTTATTTTAAAGTATCAAGATGCAAGTATCAAGACACAAGATGTTTTGCAAGGCCTTAGTATACTTTATCTTCATTATTTGTAGAATTAATTTATTTCAAGAATAAGACGCAAATATCAGAATGATATCTTGATACTTGTGTCTTATTACTTGATACTTTAATTATTTATTCATTATATCGTTCTGACGCGATACAGATTCTTTATGAATACTTTCGAAAAGATCTGTTAAGAACTCATCTGAAAGACCTAATTTCATACCACGCTCTTTACGGTTATTCATAATCTCATCGTAACGACGCGACTGTAGAATGGTAATATTATTGTCTCTTTTATATTTACCTATTGATTCAGAGATTTCCATTCTTTTTTGAAGAACTTCTAATACTTTAGTATCTAACTCATCGATAGTTAAACGAAGATTATCTAATTCAGTACGTGGTTTCTCACCAATTTGAGGATCACGCAACTCAATTTTTGTTGTAATCTCTTTTAAGTTTTTAGGCGTAACTTGTTGAGATGCATCACTCCATGCTTTCTCAGGACAACGATGTGATTCTATTAATAAACCATCGAAATCAAGATCCATTGCTTCTTGAGAAATCTCGTAAATCAATTCACTTTTTCCACTAATGTGAGATGGATCACAAATAATTGGCAACTCAGGAATACGACGTTTTAACTCAATTGGAATTTGCCATTGTGGATGATTACGGTATTTTGTTTTATCGTAAGTAGAGAATCCACGGTGAATAGCAGCTAATTTAGTAACACCTGCACGGTTGATACGCTCTAAAGCACCAATCCATAACTCAAGATCAGGATTCACTGGATTTTTTACTAATACAGGAATTTCAACACCTTTAAGTGCATCAGCAATCTCTTGAACAGCAAATGGGTTTGCAGTAGTACGAGCTCCAATCCAAAGGATATCAACACCATATTTTAAAGCTTCGAAAACATGGTTTGCATTGGCTACCTCTGTACCAACATACATACCTACTTCTTCTTTCACTCTTTTAAGCCATGGTAAACCTAAAGTTCCAACACCTTCGAAAGCACCCGGACGAGTACGTGGTTTCCATATTCCAGCTCTAAAAATATTGTACCCTTCGGCTTTTAATTGTTTAGCAGTTTCTAAAACCTGCTCTTCTGTTTCTGCACTACATGGTCCTGCAATTACCCACGGACGCTCTAGGTCAAGCCCTGGAAGGCTTATTTTTTCAAGATTTAATTTATCCATCTCTCTTTTATTTTAAGCTGTTCTGTATTTTTATTATTGATTCTTTTAACACTTCTTTATTGGCACACAATGAAATTCTGATAAATTTATCACCTTGACTACCAAATATTGTGCCCGGTGTAATAAAAACATGTGCTTTATTCAAAATTACATCTGACAATTCAATGGCCGAGCTAATATTTTCAGGAATACGAGCCCAAATAAACATACCCGATTGATCTTTATCGTACTTACAATTGAGCATATCCATAATCTTCCATACCAACTCTCTACGCTCTAGGTATTCTTTATTTACCTCATCGTACCAATCTTTTTCAAGACTTAAAGCCTTTACTGCAGCTAATTGTAATGGTTTAAACATTCCGCTATCCATATTACTTTTTACACGTAATATATATTGGATATAACTTGGCTTCGCAGCTACCATTCCAACTCGCCAACCTGCCATATTATGCGATTTGCTTAATGAGTTTAACTCAATACAAATGTCTTTTGCGCCTTTTACTCTAAATATACTAAGCGGCTTGTCATTCAATATAAAGCTGTAAGGGTTATCATTACAGATTAATATATTGTGCTTTTTACCAAAGGCAACTAACTTTTCAAACAACTCAATAGTAGCATTAGCACCCGTTGGCATATTGGGGTAATTTACCCACATGAGTTTTACTTTTGATAAATCTTGCTTTTCTAACTCATCAAAATCAGGCTGCCAATTTAACTCCTCCTTAAGTTCATAATTAACCATTTCCGCTTCCACCAAATTAGATACCGAAGCATAAGTAGGATATCCTGGATTTGGCACAAGCACTTTATCGCCTTTATTTAAAAAAGCCATTGAAATATGCATGATACCTTCCTTAGACCCCATTAATGGCAATACCTCTTTTGCAGGATTTAGCTCAACACTAAAATGCGTTGAATACCACTTTGAAAATGCTTCGCGTAATTTGGGAATACCAACATAACTCTGATAACCATGATTAGTAGATGCATTAGAAGCCTGAGTTAACTCCGCTAAAACATCTTCATGCGGTGGTCTATCAGGATTACCTATCCCAAGGTTTATAATAGACATTCCTTGCTGACGCATTTCATCAATTTCTCTTAGCTTTTTAGAAAAGTAATATTCTTTTACTTCGCTAATTCTTTTTGCAGGTTGTATGCTCATTTTATTAGAAGGTTTTTTGTTCTGATAAAGGTTTATTATCGTTACTAACAGTATCGAAAGAACGTTTGCCAACATGATATTCACCTAGGCTTTGTAAACCTTTTGTCAGTGGCTTTATAGCGTCTAATGATTGTTTATATCTTATGTAATCTTCAAAGATTAGATCAACGTAAAATAAGTATTCCCACTCCTGCCCTACAACAGGTAATGATTGTATTTTAGTTAAGTTTATGTTATAGAATGCTAATATAGAAAGCACTTTTGATAGACTTCCTTCTGAATGAGGAAGTGCAAATACGATAGACGATTTATTAATTTTATTGTTGATTAATAAATCATCCACTTCCGTTTTTCCTCTATCTGAAACAATTAAAAAACGTGTGAAATTTCGTTTGTTGGTTTCAATATCCTGAGCTATAATTTCCATATTATATTGCTCTGCGGCCAAATCAGGAGCAATAGCAGCAACACCTGTTAGCTGACCATCGTTAATACGCTTTGCACTTAGGGCTGTATCATCAGCAGAAATTAATTTAATGTGGGGATAATCCTTGAAAAACTGACGACATTGAGCGAGTGCCATTGGATGAGAATGCACCTCTGTTATATCTTCAATTTTTTGACCTGGCAAAGTCATTAACTGATGCTTAATACGCAGCTTATACTCCCCGATAATAACTAAACCAGAATCTTTAAGCAAAGTGTAATTTTCAAGGATACTTCCAACTAAAGTGTTCTCTATAGCCACAATACCGTATATGCTATTGTCGCTTTTTAAAGTATCAAAGAGCTCTGGAAAAGACTCACAAGGAACCATCTCCAAACTATCTTCTTCAAAAAAAGCATTTGCGGCAATCTCATGATTTGAACCGGCACCGCCTTGTATAGCTACTTTTCTTAAGCTCATTCCTATTTCTTCGTTTAATATTGACGTAAAAAAAAAGTCCCACCTGTTATGGTGGGACTTTTATAATTTCTTGTTAGTAATTATATATTATATACCCACCTCTTTTGGATTACAGAAACCAAAAAAGTAAAAATAAAAGCTATAAAAATATGCAATGTGGGTCATCACTAAATCTCTTGTTTTAATTGTAACGCTGACAAAAGTAATAATTATTTTTAGCGGTAAAAATAAATTGATTAAAATTTACCGAATTTTAATGAAATTTGTCATTTGAAACTTCCTATACGTAATAAACTGTTAGCTGCCAATTTCACTCAACTCTAACCAACGCATTTCTTTTTCGTCGAGCTCTGCCATAATTTCATTTAAGCGCTTTGATTTTTCAGTAAGCGTTTCGTTATCCAATGTACCCGAATTCAAACCGTTTTCAATCTCTACTTTTTCGGCAGATAACGCTTCCAAATTAGCTTCAATCTCTTCCATTTCCTTCTTCTCTTTAAAAGATAATTTCCGAGGTTTTTCTTTTACTTCAGTTTTTGGTTTAGCAGGTTCTTTTACTGCTCGCTCTTGTTTGCGCTTTTCCTTTTCTTCGTTTAATTTAAAATCATGATAAATTGAATAATTTCCAGGGAAATCTTTAATCTCTCCTTGCCCTTCAAAAACAAAAAGATGATCTACAATTTTATCCATAAAATACCTATCGTGCGAAACAATTATAACGCAACCTTTAAAAGCCTGAAGGTATTCTTCTAACAGGTTTAAAGTAAAAATATCTAAATCATTGGTAGGCTCATCAAGAATCAGAAAATTTGGATTCTTCATCAATACAGTCATCAAGTACAAACGTTTCTTCTCGCCTCCACTCAATTTATCAACCTGCACATGGTGCATTTCGTTTCCAAATAAAAAGTAACGCAAAAACTGAGCCGGGCCCATTGAATCTCCAGAACCTAATGTAATATTCTCCGAAATTTCAGCAATTACATCAATTACTTTTTTCGACTCATCTATCTTCATTCCATTCTGATGATAGTAACCAACCACAACAGTTTCACCTGTTTCAATGGTTCCTGAATCCGGAGGCAAAGCACCTGTAATGGTATTTAAAAAGGTTGATTTACCCGTACCATTTTTTCCAATAATACCCAATTTTTCACCTTGGGCAAATTTGTAACTGAAATCCTTTAGTATAGCTAAATCATCAAAACTCTTATTTATATCAAAACACTCAATAATTTTTTTACCTAACCTAGCTGATTTTATATTCAGATTAATAGACTTCTCTGTTGTTCCGCTATTGGCTTTCTTTTTTAAATCATGAAAAGCATCAATTCTATATTTCGCTTTTGTACCACGAGCCTGTGGTTGACGATTCATCCAATCTTGTTCTTTCTTTAAGAGATTTTTTGCTTTTTCAACTTGCTGTGCTGTTGTGGCAATACGCTCTTCTCTTTTTTCGAGAAAATAGGCATAATTACCCTTATACGGATAGAGTGTTCTATCTGCCATCTCAAGAATTTCGTTACAAACACGATCCAAAAAATACCTATCATGCGTAACCATTATTAAAGTAGCCTTTGAACGTTTCAAGTACTCCTCCAACCACTCAATCATCTCCAAGTCAAGGTGATTTGTTGGCTCATCCAATATTAAAAAATCAGGTTCGTTAATTAAAATATTAGCCATAGCAACACGTTTCTTTTGCCCTCCGCTTAGCTGACTAATTTTTTGTTCAAAACGCGTAATTTTAAGTTGAGATAGAATTTGCTTAATACGTGCTTCAAAATCCCAAGCACCTAATTTATCAAGTTGCTCAATTAAATCACCTAAAGCTTCATGATCTTCATTTGCAAGCGCATTTTCATAAGCCTTAATTGCAATTACCTGAGGATTCTCTGAAGCAAAAATCTCTTCGATTACTGTATTATCGTTATTCAAAACCGGATCTTGCGACAGGTATCCTAAAGAAATTCCTTTACGATAAACAACCGAACCTGTTTCTGCAGGCTTAACTTTACCTAAAATATTAAGCAAAGTTGTTTTACCCTCTCCGTTTCTTGCAATCAATCCAACTTTCTGTCCCTCCGAGATACCAAACGTTAGATTATCAAATAACTTAATCTCTCCCCAGTGCTGCGTTAGGTCTTCAACCGATAAATAATTCATCTTATTATACTAAATTGTACCTCAAACGGATACGTTTTAAATTACCTTTTTCCTTATTATTACTATATTGTAATAGCTATCAATATTTCAAAAATTATATTTGGTATTGAATTTGCTTTACAAAAGTAGTATAACCATTTAATTTATTGTTATGAATAAGATTTTAGGATTACTTTTAGTACTGATGGTAAGTATTTCAACTATTACTGCTCAAGATAAATTAAGTAAAAAGGAAAAACGCCAGCTTGAAAAATTAGAAGAATTTGAAAAACTACAAGATTTAATTTCAAATAAAAAGATAGAATTTATTGCAGATAGAGCATTCCCTACCGGCTACCGAAACGTTGATTTAACTACAAACCCTAATTTTCTGCGCATATCTAATGATTCTGCTCATGCAGAAATGCCATATTTTGGTCGAGCTTTTTCTGCAACTCTAGGTGAGAGAGGTGGCATCCGTTTTGAATCAGAAATGATTGAAAAAAGCATAGAAATAAACGAAAAGAAAATGAAGGTAACTTTAATCTTCGAAATTAAAGATGATGGCAAAAATTACAGGTGTATTCTTGATATGTTTGGAGGTGGGTCTGCCAGCCTATCTGTTGGATCCGACCACTTACAACAAATTTCTTACAATGGAAATATAGAAGAGTATACACCAGAAGAAGAAAAATAAACTCCTCTAATTCAACTATAACAACCTATTACTATACACTAAATTATTGAATGATATAATTTAGTGTATATGATAATAATTGTTTTCATATATTTGCACCCGATATTAGACATTGCAAATACACTTCAGAACCCTACCACACTAACTAGCTGGCGTTGCTATAGTAAGAATGGTTCTGATTTTTAAACCAACTATGAAAACATTAAATTATCTATTATTAAGTTGTTTGTTTTTAACATCATGCAAAATCGACAATTCTGAGATTACTTACAATTCACCTAATAAACAAAACATTAGCATTAATGTAATAGGTCAGAATGCTGAATTATTTATTAATGAAGAAAAAGTAAGTTCTTCAAACTTATCAATTGATATTAATACCATTAAAAAAGAAAGTTTTGCCATATATGCACAAATTGAAAATAAGGGTAAACTATTCCAAGATTCAAAACAAATAAATAAACTTACCATCACCAATAAAAACATAGTATTGGATCCATTAAGTAACATTGGATCACTTGAACTATCCTTATTTCAAGAAGAAACAAACAACAACTCTGTTACTCCTATGGAAAACACTGAAGTTGCCCTAATAACAAGTAAAATTGCTAACATGTTATGGGAAAATAATTCGATGACATCTCAAAACATACGACAGAATTCTATAGAAATATTGAATACCAATAAAGATGGACTTGTAATTTTTAATGACATCCCCGTTTCTTTTGATACATATTTCTTTATGATAATACCTAATGACGATTCTGAGTTAATTTGGATAAACTACTATTTAACAAAAGGTAAACATGAATTATCTAGAACTTTTATAAGATAATATCATCTAAAAAGCAGTGCATTAATTTTTTGATGAATTTATTTAATGGTATAATTTTATTGATTCACCAAATTTTATTGTTCATCTATCATGCTAATGAAACCTTATTTAACCCTTTTACGTTAATCGATAGCAAAAGAATATATTATCTAGAGTACATTTTTTTTGAAATATGAGAGTTAAAGATAAAAATAAGACGATTGCAATATATAATGCAGTTATGTTTCTTGTTGAAAAAGAAGGATTTGGAGGGTTAACAATGAGTAAAATAGCTAAGCAAGCTAAATTGGCTACAGGTACTCTCTATATTTATTTTGAATCGAAAGAATTACTAATTAACGCTCTTTATCTTGAACTACAAGAGAATGCTGCCTCTCGATTTTTAGCTGACTTTGATGAAACTGCTCCTTTTAAAAATAAAATAAAAGGTATTTGGATTAACTATTTTAATCACAGAATTGAATTCTATAAAGAAAGCGTTTTTCTTGAACAGTATTACCGCTCTCCGTACATTAGTGAGGAACAACGCAAAATTGCACATGACTTAAAAGTTCCAATCATCAAACTATTAGAAGAAGGCCAGAAAGAAGGTGAAGTAAAATCTAATATTGACGCTGCTTTATTATTTTACTCAATGCTTGGCTTTATAAGAGAAATTGCTGCCGAACATTTCTTAGGCACCTACACTATTTCGGATCAGACGATAGAGGAAGCTTTTGAATTAAGTTGGAATGGAATAAAAAAATAGGAAATCCAACATAATTGGATTTCCATAGCTTAATATTTTATAAGTCCCACAGATTTTCAAGAGTAACAGGACTACCTTCTATCGCAAAGAAACTCCCGTTCACATACCTTCTGTTTTTGTTTACAGCTTTAACTTGAGCCATTTCGTGTTCTGTCAATGATAAATCAGCAGAATCTAAATTCTGTTTTAATCGGGCAGGATTAACTGATTTTGGTATTACTGAAATAGACCTTTGCATTGCCCACGCTAAAATTAACTGAGCAATAGAAACACCCTTTTCCTTTGCCAACTCCGTTAGTTTTATATCCTCTAATAAAACAGGTTCATCTGCTGTTTTTAAACCTTGTGGTCGATCTGAAGATCCCAATGGAGAATAAGCCATAACATGCACATCTACACTTTGGCAATAATCCACCAAATCATCTTGTTGAAAATATGGATGAAGCTCAACCTGATTTAAACATGGTTTTATTTTGCAGTTACCTATAAGGTCTTTTAATTTTTTAATACTAAAATTACTCACTCCAATACTCTTACTCAAACCCAAAGCAAAAGCCTCTTCCATACCCAACCAAGTATCCGCAATTGGTTGATCCTCTAACGAAACAAAATCTTCGGGTTTAGAGGCTGCTGGCACCTCCTTTTTAAATGGTACCGGCCAATGAATTAAGTATAAATCAAGATAATCTAATTGAAGATCAGACAATGTTTGCTTTATGGCAGTAACAACATTACTCTTCCCATGCATATTATTCCACAATTTAGAAGTCACCCATAACTCTTCACGTGTTACAACTCCCTCACTTATTGATTCTGAAATTGCCTTACCTACTTCTGATTCGTTTCCGTAAACAGCTGCGCAATCAATATGTCTATATCCTAACTTAAGCGCTTCCTTTACTGCATTGTATACATCACCGGGTGCCGATTTCCATGTACCCAAACCTAAAATAGGCATATCCCCATTCGTAAATTTTAAAGTCTTCATAGTATTCATATTTATTCAGAAAGCAAGGTAGCACCTTTCTTACAGATTTAACAAAAAATACAAGAAAGATAGCAATACTTCTATAATCATACTTTACGCTTCTTGCTTTGTTGCTGCTAATACAATTTCGCGCACATTTACACCTTGAGGTTGATTAAAAGCATACCATATTGCATTCGCAATATCTTCAGGTTTTAAAACCCCACCCATTTCTTCTTTCCAAACATCATAACCAGCTTTAATTTCGTCAGAAGTAGTGTGCGATAACAACTCGGTTTCAACAGCTCCTGGAGCAATGGTAACCATACGTACATTAAATGGAGCTGCTTCTTCTCTTGCATTCTCAGTTATAGCATGAACTCCAAATTTAGTACCTGTATATGCGGCATGATTCGGAAAAGTTTTTCGCCCAGCAATTGAACTAACATTTATAATAGTTCCACCTTTACGCGCTTTCATCTGCGGTAAAACAGCCTGCATACCATTAAGAACTCCTATAATATTTACATCGAACATTCTTTTCCACTCCTGTGGATCTTGAGTTGTTAAATCCCCTAACAACATAAGCCCTGCATTGTTAACAATCGCTTCCGTTGTACCATATTTTTTTTCAGCATCTGCAACAGCATCTTTTACTGCAGTAATATCAGTAACATCCACCTTTTTACAAATGGTATTGGGTAAAGAAAGAGCCTCTAACTTTTCAACTCTTCTAGCTAATAGTAAAAGAGAATATCCTTCTTTCGAGAACAACTGAGCGGTAGCAGCTCCAATTCCAGAACTTGCTCCTGTAATAACAATTAATTTATTATTAGTTTTCATAATGATATATTTTTATAACCACTTTAACTTCCACATACATCCCCAACTCTTTATTATTAGGAATGTATAAGCAAATCATTTTTATATGAATTATTATATTACAAAGGTATAGCTTAACTTTACCCGCTCAAAATACTATTTTTATATAGCTATTATAAGTTATAATTATGGATGAAAGACTACTCCGTTTTTTCGTAGCTGTTTACGAAGAAAAGAACCTATCACGCGCAGCAGAGAAATGCTTTGTTTCTCAACCTAACATCTCCAACGGAATAAAACAGTTGGAAGAGCTGATTGGTAAACCTCTTTTTAATAGACACAAACGTGGAGTTGAATTAAAAGAGGATGCACATTACTTATACCCTATTGCCAAACGCATTATTGGCGAATTACAGTCAATTCCTGAAATATTTAGAGAGGGATCTTTAAAACAAAAAGTAGTTGTTGGTATTGCTGATAGTATTTCTCAACACTACAAACGAAGTTTCTTTAATATATTATCGAATGAAATAAATAATATTGAATGGGACTTAAGACCAATGGCACAAGAATGCGAAATAAATATTTTGGTTAGAGAATGGAAGTTTGAGTCTCATCACTTTTTACCTCTTTGGAAAGAAAATTACGTATTATGCATCCCTGAAAATCACCCACTAGCAGAAAAAGACATTATTGATTTAATTGACTTGAAGAATCAACCTTTTATTCATTGTCCTCCTTGCGAAGCACACCAACAAAGCCTATCTATTTTAAATACAACTGGAGACAAGTGGAATACGATTGCAAATTGCGCCACAAAAACAGATGTATTAACCATGTTGATGGCTGGTTTAGGGATTTCTTTTCTCCCTGAATATTTAATAGAAGGTGCTAAAGGGTTTGTTGTAAAACCTTATAATGGACCAAAATATTACAGAGAGATTGGATTATCCTATGCTAAAGACAGTTTAAATAACCCTGCAGTAAAACAAATAATTGAACACTATTCAAAATAAATTTGACTTAACACCTTTACCCAAAAAAAAAGACACCAATGAGCAATATATATACCAAAGAATTTGAAGTAAGCACCTACGATGTTGATATAAATCAAAACATAAGAATCAGCCGAATTTTTGCCTTCTTCCAGGAAGTAGCTTGGCTTCATGCTGAAGAGTTACAATTTGGATTCTTCCACCTAAAGGAAAATCACAATTCATTTTGGGCTTTAAGCCGATTACACATCAATGTAAATAAATATCCCAAATGGAATGATGAAGTTACCTTAAGAACATGGACCGTAAGCGCCAACCGACTTTTTGCACGGCGAGACTTTGAAGTAATTTTAAACGATATTGTTTGTGCAAAAGGCAGTTCTGATTGGATTATAGCCGATTTAGAAAGCCGAGTTTTACAAGATCCTTCAAAGATACTTGCTACAATTCCTTATGTTTTTGGAGCAGGTTTAAGTGAAGTATCAACAGAACGAATAAAACCCATCAAACTTTCCTTAAAAGACGAATGCATAAGGAAGGTCAGGTACAATGATTTAGATATGAACAACCACCTAAATAGCATTCGCTATTTAGATTGGGTACTCGACTGCCTACCCCGCGATTGGCATATTAACAACAAAGTAACCAATGCATTAATTAACTACATGCATGAGGTAGCTTGCGAACAGGAGGTACAAATTAATTATACACAAATAAAGGAGACTCCATGCACTTATCAATTTATCGGCATCAATAAAAATACAAATATCAATTCCTTTCTAATGGAAATATCATTTGAAAAAATATTATTGTGATTCTACAAATTCTTATCCCTTAATATAGGCCAAAGATTATTCTATTACATTTTTTGATAATACTATATTCTCCTATCTTTACACGGCTCAAACCTCATCAATTCATATGGATATTTTATAAACCCATAAGGATTGATGTTAAGCATTTTATAAACTAAAAAGATTTAAGTGAGTAAAACCACATCAGACAAATCTGTCGTACAATTACTTGTACAACAATGTATAAAAAAAGGAATCCGCGAGGTTGTAATCTCTCCAGGATCAAGAAATGCTCCATTAATAATAGCATTTAACGCTATTGAAAACATTGAATGTTTCACTATAGTTGATGAACGAAGCGCAGCCTTCGTAGCTCTTGGCATGGCTCAACAACTGCGCCGCCCGGTTGCCATAATATGCACCAGCGGAACTGCAGCTTTAAATTATGCACCAGCAATTGCTGAAGCATATTATCAAGAGATTCCTCTAGTTGTTCTCACAGCTGATAGACCAAAAGAATGGGTAGGTCAAGCCGATGGTCAAACAATCGATCAAAGTAACATTTTTAGCAATTACATTAAGCATAGTATTGACCTGCCTGTAAAGATTGCTCATGATGATGATGCATGGTACGCCAACAGGTCAATATCCGAAGCACTGAATAACACCATGCATCCCGTGCCTGCCCCTGTGCATATTAATATTCCTTTACGCGAACCTTTATACGGAAGAACTGCCGCTGAAAAAAGAGTATCGCGACCAATTGAACAGTTAATTCCGGAACAGACTTTAAGCGTAGATCAAATACAAGAATTAGCCACAAAATGGAATAAAGCAGAATCCGTAATGATTGTAGCAGGAGTTTTAGCTCCTTGTGAAAAAATGAGCCAAGTGCTTAGTCACTTAGGCCAACTATCAAATACAGTATTCTTAACCGAAACAACAACAAATCAATTTTGCAATAATTTCATCACTTGTATCGATAGGCAAATGTTCTCTATTGACGAAGATGAAGCTGCTTTATTTAAACCAAGCTTATTAATCTCATTGGGCGGACAAATTGTTAGTAAAAAAATAAAAGAATTCTTACGAAACAATCCTCCAAAAGAGCATTGGCACATTTCTCAATCCGATAAGGTTATTGATACTTTTCAACGTTTAAGCCTAACAGTAAAAATGGATGCTTATGAGTTTTTCTCTCAAGTAGCATCGCACTTAAAGGTTGAAACCGGGAGATTTAAAGACATTTGGCAAAAGCGCTCGTTAAAAAATCAAGCTTTACACGAGCAGTTTATTGAGCAAACAAAGTGGAGTGATTTAAAAGCACTAAATCACATCTTTACCCATTTGCCAGAAGAATCTCAATTACAATTGGCCAACAGCACTCCTGTTCGTTACGCGCAGCTGTTCCAAAACGATATTAAAGTTCACTCTTTTGCCAATAGAGGCACTAGTGGTATTGACGGTAGCGTAAGTACTGCTGTTGGAGCATCTATTAACTCTGAGAACCCAACTATCCTTATTACGGGAGATCTTAGTTTTATGTATGATTCAAATGGTTTATGGAATTCGTATTTGAAAAAGAACTTTAAAGTAATTGTTATCAATAATGGTGGTGGTGGAATTTTCAGATTCATTCCTGGGCCATCAGATTCACCAGAATTGGAGCAATTCTTCGAAGCCAAACACCAATATAAAGCAGAACATCTTGCTTATACCTATGGATTAGATTATTTTAGCGCATCATCACTTGAGGAACTAGAAGATACTTATAATAACTTCGTAAATAACAACACCAAAGCTTCATTACTTGAGGTTTTTACACCTGGAGATATTAACGGTAAGATACTTCGTAATTACTTTAAGAATTTTAGTAACAATAGATAATATAAAACACACGATATGAGTAAATATAACTGGGAATCTATAAAGGAGTATTCCGATATAAAATTCGAATTCTTCGAAGGCATTGCCAAACTAACAATCAACAGGCCTGAAGTATACAATGCTTTTCGTCCGGAAACAATTATGCAATTATTAGAAGCCATTGAGGTTTGTCGTGAACGCCAAGACATTAGCGTAGTTGTGCTTACCGGAATTGGAGATAAAGCATTTTGTTCTGGTGGCGACCAAAAGGTTAAAGGTGTTGGTGGCTATATTGACGAACATGGCGTACCTCGATTGAATGTATTGGATTTACATAAAAAGATTAAATCGTTACCTAAGCCTGTTATAGCTATGGTAAACGGATACGCTATAGGCGGAGGGCATGTATTACATGTTGTATGCGACCTTACCATTGCATCTGACAATGCTCGCTTCGGGCAAACTGGTCCTAAAGTAGGAAGTTTTGATGCCGGCTTTGGCTCATCTTATTTGGCTAGCCACGTAGGGCAGAAGAAAGCCCGTGAAATTTGGTTCTTATGCGAACAATATACTGCTGCAGAAGCAGAAACAATGGGTATGGTTAACAAAGTGGTACCTTTAGAAGATCTAGAAGATACAACTGTTGAATGGTGCAGAACAATAATGAAACGCAGTCCATTGGCATTACGCATGATTAAAAGAGGCTTAAATGCTGAACTAGATGGACAACATGGTATTATGGAAATGGCTGGTGATGCAACTTTAATGTATTACCTAATGGAGGAAGCACAGGAAGGAAAACATGCATTTCTTGAGAAACGTGATCCTGACTTTAAACAGTTCCCAAAGTTCCCATAACAAAAGAAAAGCAAACTTATATATAAAAAGAGCTTGTCAACTTTATTAAGTGACAAGCTCTTTTTGTATCAATGAAATAGCGATTTCCTAAAGCAAAAAACCTCAAGATAAAAGCATCTAATAAATTACTTTATTTTTAAAACGACAATTAGTCTATTTAATACAATTTCTATAATTCCGAAAGCAATACCGATACTACCAAAAACCGTAAGGTTGTGTATAATATGCTCAGCATCTCCTGTTATAACAAGATTCCCCAACTCAGTATAAACCTGATAAAATGACATTACTAAAAGCGACATTAATACACATTCTATTATTAAAATTAATGCGTAATGAGGGTTCTGCTTTATATTATATATTAAATCAACAATTATCCTAATTAAGGATATCAAAAAAGATATTAATATAAGCGTAATTGCATACTCCCTTGCAGCATCTAATGTGACAGCACTATTATAATAAGCTAAAAACCCAACAGCCATTAGAACAAACGATGCCACATTTTGAAACAAACGCAACAAACTGAAAATTGTAACTGGCTCTTTCTTCAAAACAAACATACCTGCAATTGTCATAAAAGAAGAAAACAGGTACAACATTGATAATATCAACATTAAAGGCTCGAATGTATTTGGCTTATTGGTTAATGCAAACACACCTAGTATTATTAAAAATACTCCTCTAAAAGAGAACCCCCACGGGTTTTCTAAACTATATGACTTCTCCATAATTCTTTTTCTTTAATTAGTTGTTTATTCAGTTTAGGAAACATGAACTTAATTATATTGTTCACTATTTTATGGTTTGAATATAGCCAAACTGTTAGAATAAAAAAAGGGAAGCCTTCGCTTCCCTTTTTTTATATATTGACTTATATATTTTAATTTATCATCATAGGCATTAAAAGCATTAGCTCATCCTCTGGCCCATCATTTTCTAAAGGTAAAAAGATCCCTGCTCTTGCTGGATCTGCTAACTCCATTACAATCTCTTCTGACGAAATATTATCTAATAATTCAGCTAAAAAAGCTGATTTAAAACCAATTTCTATTGCATCACCACTATACTGACAACTTAAGTTCTCATAAGCCGATATAGAAAAATCAATATCCTGCGCAGATACCATCATCTTATCTCCAGTAATGGATAACTTCACTAAGTTGCTAGCTTGATTTGAAAATAGAGAAACTCTACCCAAAGTATTTACAACCTCCTGGCGATTAACAATAATTTTATTCGGATTATCTTGAGGTATTACAGCATTATAACTTGGATAATTACCTTCTACCAAACGGCAAACTAAACGATGATTCTCCATAACGAAGAATGCATTTTTATCATCAAACTCAATTGTTACATCACCATCTTCTTTTACCAAAACACTCTTTAAAAATGAAGCTGGCTTTTTAGGTAAAATAAATGAAGAACTAAACTCAGTTGTCGCGTCCATACGCTGATAACGAACTAATTTATGAGAATCACTCGCTACAAATGTTAAATTCTCTGGAGACATCTCCATTAAAATACCATTCATCACTGGTCGTAATTCATCGTCAGCAGTGGCAAACAAAGTTTTATTAATACCTGCTAATAAAACTGATGCTGGCAATAATAAATTCGATGATTTATCTTTATCCACTTCTGGAATCTCAGGAAACTCATCTCCACTTAATCCAACAACACTATACTTACCTCTATCCGTAAGAATATCAACAGCTAATGAATCGTTGTTAATATCAAAACTTATGGGTTGCTCTGGGAATTTTTTAAGCGTTTCAAGCAATATTTTAGCTGGCAATGCCACTAAACCTTCACCTTCGCTATTATCAAGAGACATTGATGTTACCATTGTAGACTCTAAATCAGAAGCCGTAATGGTTAGTTTATCCCCTGCTAATTCGAATAAAATATTTTCTAAAATAGGAATTGAACTTTTATTGCTAACAACACGACTTACGGCTTGTAAGTGATAAAGAAGTTCGGAACTTGAAACAACAAATTTCATTATATGAATTTTTATTTTACTGATTACTACTTGTCTGCTCGTTAAAAATCAAAGACTTAAAAAGCAGGTGAAATTTTAATAAGCATTGGTAATTATAAGAGAATTCTTTGAGTTTAGCAAGCCTATTTTGAGCTAGTTATTACAATTTTTCAACATCCGGTCAAAAAAAGTAAAGTCGAGAATTTGATAGCTACTTTTTAATAAAAAATGAGGCTTTTCGTAAAATTGGATCTACTTGTATAAAAGAAACAACTCCCCATTCTTTAGATTCAGATACATTAACCAGCAGTTCACTTTTTGAAACCTCACCTGATTGAAGAAACTGATAAAACTGTATCTTATGATTTTTACCTGATTTTTCTCTTATTGATAAATCACATAACTTTTGCCCCATGCAAGTATCTACTTTAGAAATCCGACGAGACAGTTCGAGGTGCTTAAACTCATACAAGTAAAACTTGGCTATATCATTATCTAGAACCTCGCTAATATTACTTTTTACAATTATCTCTTCATCCTCTTGACTGATTACAAATGAATCATCGTCATTGGCCCAAACCATATTTACGTTTTCAATGGATTCCTTCTGAAGTGAAAACAAAGTTTTATTTCTCCAAAACATTGGATTTACGAGGTCATTCGAGAATATATAATCAGCTTCAGCTGAACCGTACAATACATTAGGATATTTGGCCTTATTACGATAAGCGTATAATATATTATGATCTTGCTGCAAAAAGACTTCATAAGTTTCATTCCCTTCTGATTTTGCAGTTATCCGAGTTCCAACTTGCTTAATACTATTTTTTACAGTTTCGCCTTTGGGTCCGGTTAAGGGGTATCGCACAGATAGGTTAGATAAGTAGTCTTTTAACATATCTACCTTAAGTTTAGAAACCTCTAAACCATCATTTAACGACCACAACTCCCCTTGTTTTGAAATTTGGAGCGAATCGTCACCAGATACAATAAAAATATCCGTCCAACTATTCACCTTATCAGCCTTAAGATCTAAAGCCTTTTTCATTGTGCCTGAATTAGACCTAAACATAAAGAAAAGAACCAAACCTACAAGTATTACAAAGGCAACTAATATTTTAGTGCGCATATTGGCTTATTTTTTATAGTTAATCTTGCGATAATAGAACACTAAGGAGGCTATTATTGCAAGAAAGAAAATAGGAGCTATTAAATTAAACAACTTCCAATAGAATGATTGCTCAGAAACTTTGCTTTTATCGAGCATTCGTAAAGTATAACTTCTGCTACGCAGGTTCATCCAACCTTCATCATCGCAAAGATAATTAACGGCATTAACAATAAAGTCCTTATTACCAAAGGTGGTATTGGTCATTTCATCAAAACCTAGAGGCAACACTTTGGGGTTTGTCCCCTTAAAGCGTACTTTATTTTTAATGATATCGCCATCAGCTACAACTATCATTTTTGTTGGCTTACTAGATGTTAAAATCGGCACATCAGAATTAATATTATTTGGCTTTAAACGATTCTCAAAAATTGATTTAAATACTCCTTTTTGCGCGATTGCAGTTGGCAAAAAAGATTGTGTAAACTCTCTCCTATCAGGTTTCTGATTTACCAAAGCTAGAGTAATATACACCGGAACTTGATCAACCTTTGAGTAACGCGAACTACGTAACAAAACACTTCTTTCTAGATCTAAATCGTTATTTACAGTATCAATAGTACTAACAAATTCGGATGTTACTACATTTAAATTTCGTGTTATGGAATGGTTGGGTTGCGGTATTAACAAAGGACTGTAAAGCCACGGAGCAGGTACTATACTTGGTTGTTGCCCGGGTTTTGCAATTGAAACAGGAATCATACCTGCTTGTATATCTTGAACAATAACAGGATTAATGCGAACCCCATATTTAAAAAGTTGATCGCTAATATTTATATCGCTCAATATACCAACAGCCTCACCAGACTTACGCAAACTATCAACAGTTATATTCACTGCATCAACCAACCACATTATGCGTCCGCCATTCATTAAGTACTGATCAAGGATATACTTATCTGACTCTGAAAATCTCTCTTGGGGCTTAGCGATAATAACTGCTTTATACGGACTTAATATGTTTGGATCATCACCCAAAACACCTCTATCAACTTCATAATTTTGGGATAACTGGTCGGTAATATCCAACACATCCAATTCGTCCAACTCATCGTGACCTTCTAAAAATGCAATACGCATTTTCTCATCACTCGTAATTCTTCGAAAAGCATCTACAAATTTATATTCTAAGGTTTCTAGTGATTTATTTAAGTTTTCAGAACCCGAGAAGCCTTGAACATTTTCTAATAAATTTATCGGCAACTGTTTTCCATTATAGTACACTACTGCAAAAGGATAAACCAAGGTGCGCGTATTTCGCCCATCTTCGCCTGCTTCAAAAACTTGTTGAGGAGCCATCCCTAAACTTTCCATCTCGCTTAGGCGCTCCTTTTGTTCCTTCTTTGATCCTTCCATTGGATCGATAAAGCTATACTCGATATTACTCCCAGCATAAACTCTGAATTCATCTAACAACTCATTAGTTGCGCGTGATAAATTCTTAAACCCAACATTTAAATCTCCATGCAGGTAAACTTTTACATAAACAACCTCCTCTAAATCTTCGAGAAAATATTTTGTATTATCAGCAAGGGTGTAACGCTTCTCGCTAGTTAAATCAACTCGAAAAAACCAATTGATTGCTATCATATTAATAACAATAGCAGCTCCAATAACTAGAATTAATTGAGATATATGTTGTGTTTTTTTACTTTTAAGCATCTGAACTATTGCATTTTTTAATTACCACTTTCGACTTAACAAAACAGTTTTTGATGCAAACAAAAAGACACCAATAACACTAAGGAAATAGATTATATCTCTAGAGTCAATTACTCCTCTACTTATGGATTGATAATGAGAATCGATACCCCAATTTAAAACTATAGATCGTAACTGATTGCTAGATACAACATCAGAAAGTGCATCAAAACCAAAGTAAAATACAAAACATAGTATTACGGAAGTTACAAATGCGACCACCTGATTATCAGTAAGACTTGAACTAAATACACCGATGGCAACATAAATTGAAGCCAAAAACAACAATCCTATATAAGAACCATTTGTTCCGCCTGTATCAATATTTCCAACTGTACTACCCAATTGATACACACTAAAGTAGTAAATTAAAGTGGGTAATAAACTCACAATAATTAGAGTTAAACCGGCCAAGTATTTTGCCAAAACTATTTGCATTTCAGTTAACGGACGAGTAAATAACAACTCCATTGTTCCTATTCTTTTCTCATCGGCAAAAAGACGCATGGTAACAGCAGGCACAAGAAACAAGTACAACCAAGGCGCTAGGTAAAACAGAGAATCGAGACTAGCATACTCGCTAAATAAAATATTTAATTCTCCTGGAACAACCCACAGAAACAATCCACTTAACATTAGAAAAACACCAACAACCAAATAGCCTGTTAAGGAACTAAAAAACGAAATAATTTCTTTTTTGTATAAACTCCACATAATTAGTTATTCTTCAATTCTTGAACCATTAGTTTTGCTGCTTTAGCACTACTTCCTGGTCTTCCCATAATTGTATGTAAATCGTTATAACTGATAAACATCTTTATTCTGTAATCCTGATTATGTAACAAATCTTTAAGTTCTGCTGTAACAGATTCGGTAGTATACTCATCCTGAATCAACTCTTTAACACCTTCCTTGTTTAGTACTAGGTTTACTAAGGATACAAACGGTATTTTCAGGATAAACTTCTTGATAAAAGCATAAAACCATTTACCTCCCCACATTTTATAACATACTACCTGTGGACAATCTAAAAGTGCGGTTTCTAAGGTTGCTGTTCCTGAAGTTACTAAGGCAGCTTGCGAGTGCTGCACCAATTCATATGTTTGGTCAAATATTATACTAACATCTTTCCCTTTTACAAATTCTTGATAATGCTCTGCCGAAAACGAAGGTGCGCCAGCAATTACAAATTGATACTCAGGAAAAGACTCTACAACACTTAGCATTGTTGGCAGAATGTAGTTCAATTCTTGCTTACGCGAACCCGCCAACAAAGCTACCATAGGTTTATTACTCAAACCATTTCGCTTTGTAAACTCACCAACCGTTTCTGCTTTATTAGGTCGAGTATCAATGGCATCAAGAACAGGGTTACCAACATAGTTAATTGGTACATTATGCTTTTTATAAAACTCAGTTTCAAATGGAAGAATGGTGTACATCCTGTCCACATATTTTTTAATTTTACTTACTCTTCCTGTATTCCAAGCCCATATTTTTGGCGAGATGTAATAAAATACTTTTAAACCCATTTTATGGGCAAACTCGGCAATACGTAAATTAAAACCTGGATAATCAATAAGTATTAAAACATCAGGATTGTAAGCTTCAATATCTGATTTACAATAACGAAGGTTGGCTTTTATTTTATCTAAATTACTTAGTACCTCTTTTATTCCCATAAAAGCAGTTTTAGAATAATGCATTGCCATCTCACCTCCTTCAGCTTGCATTAAATCACCTCCCCAGAAACGAAACTCGCACTCCGGATCTTCATTCTTTAGTCCTTTCACTAGGTTTGAACCATGTAAATCTCCTGAAGCTTCTCCTGCTATTATATAATATCTCATTATTTCAATTAATCTAATTATCTACGGTACTATAGGTAGGTGTATGGGTTATAATGCAAAGCGTAAAACTATTACTGCAATTGCATACAACAAAGTTGCTGTTACAATTCCTCTTGCTGCTAGTAATCGCTCTAATTTAATGGCTAATAAAAAAAACAAAAGGTTAGGAAGGACACTAAGACTTAACAACTTTGTTAAACCATGCGCCTGGGTTAATTGACTCATAAATTCACCGTATTCCATATTATCTCCAAAACGGAAGTAAAATATTAGATATGTTGTAATTATTGGTAATATTAAGCCTATTAATAGTCCTATATATAATTTATTGCACTTACAGTTCATAAAATAGATTTGTATTATTTAGTGTAGAATAGTCGGTTACATCAATATGGCAGGGAACTACAGAAGCCATATTATTATTTAAGAAAAATTCGTCTGTATCTTTTGCTTCTGGCTCTTCGTTTTTAAATTGCCCACTTAACCAATAATACTTCCTTCCTCGTGGATCCTGGCCTTCAACAAATTCTTCTTCCCACTTTCCTTTAGCCATCCTTGCCTTTTTAATGCCATCAAGTTTATCCGAATCCGGAATATTTACATTCAAGTATGTTCCCTTAGGTAAACCCGTTTTTATTACACTTGACAATACAGATTTAACAACTCGTTTACTTTCTGAAAAATCAGCATCGGCATCATAACTACATAAAGAAAAACCAATAGAAGGAATTCCATTCATACACCCTTCACGAGCAGCTCCGAGAGTTCCTGAATAGTGAACACTTGCTGAGCTATTTGTTCCATGATTAATACCAGAAACAACATAGTCAGGCTTCTCAGCCAACTGATAATGAATTGCCAATTTCACGCAATCAACTGGTGTACCATTAGTTTGGTAATAATGAACATCATCTCTAACTCCTAAATCTTTTATTTTAAGAGGTTCATTTACTGTGATGGCATGCGACATTCCTGAAAAAGATTTATCAGCAGATACAACAAAAACCTTCCCAAACTCCTTAACTGCATCTACTAATTCATTAATACCTTTGGCATTAATGCCATCATCATTACTAACTAAAATAACTGGTTTTTTATTGCTCATAATTAAATAAGAAGTGTGTAATAAAAGCTTAGAAAATAATAGTTAAACATTATTATTTAAACACTATTTTTTCAGTTTTCAAATATACAACACGTGCTACAATATTTACATATCCTATTCGCTTTTATAAAAAATTTAACTTTAAAGATAAAATTCAATCTTCTATTAAGGAAGTTGACTTCAAAATAGTTACTTTTGTTCTCCCAAAAATGAGCAATAATACTTTTCTCATAAAATAATAAAGTAAAACAAAGTTCCTTTTGTAATTACTAGGAACCAAAAAATATACAAATGCTAATTTCGTACAACTGGTTAAAGAACTATTTAGACATTAACATTGAAACCAATAAGGTTTCAAAAATCCTTACAGACATCGGTCTTGAAGTAGGTGGAATCGAAGAGGTTCAATCTATAAAAGGCGGATTAGAAGGTTTAGTTATTGGTAAAGTTCTTACTTGCGAGAAACATCCAAACGCTGATAAACTTAGTAAAACAACCGTTAACATTGGTACCAACGAAACTTTAGAAATAGTTTGTGGAGCACCAAACGTAAGAGCCGGCTTAACTGTGGTTGTTGCAACTGTGGGTACTACTCTTTATAGCGGTGATGAAAGCTTTGTTATTAAAAAATCGAAAATTAGAGGCGAATTATCACAAGGTATGCTTTGTGGAGCCGACGAAATTGGTGTTGGTGCTGCTGATGGCGGTATCATGGAACTGCCAGAAGAAGTTTCGTCAGGTACTTTAGCTAAAGATTTCTTTAATGTTGAGTCTGATATTATTATTGAAGTTGATTTAACACCAAACCGTGTTGATGCAGCTTCTCATATTGGTACTGCTCGTGATTTAGCAGCGTACTTAAAATCGAACAACGAAGTAGCTGAAGTAAAATGGCCATCTGTTGACGATTTTAAAGTTGAAAATACTGATTACCCAGTTGAGGTTAGCGTTGAAAACACAGCTGCTTGCCCTCGTTATGCAGGACTTACAATTAGTGGGGTTAAAGTAAAAGAATCACCTGACTGGTTAAAAAACAAATTATCAGTTATTGGCTTAACGCCCATTAACAATGTGGTTGATGTTACCAACTTTGTACTACACGAATTAGGTCAGCCTTTACATGCCTTTGATGGTGCTGAAATTAAAGGCGATAAGGTTGTAGTTAAAACCTTAAACGATAAAACAAAATTCACAACTCTTGATGGTATTGAAAGAGAATTATCAGATAATGATTTGATGATTTGCAATGCAGAAGAAGGAATGTGTATTGCTGGTGTTTTTGGCGGCGAAAAAAGTGGTGTTAAAGAATCAACAACTAAAATATTTTTAGAGAGTGCATACTTTAATCCTGTTTATGTTCGTAAAACAGCTAAACGCCATACTTTAAGTACAGATGCTTCTTTCCGTTTTGAGCGTGGTATCGATCCTAACATCACAATTTACGCTTTAAAGCGTGCAGCATTATTAATACAAGAAGTTGCTGGTGGTACTATCTCATCTAAAATTACAGATATTTATCCTGAACCTATTAAAAACTTTGAGGTTGAGGTAAAATGGAAAAACATTGACCGCTTAATAGGAAAGAAATTAGGTGAAGAAAAAATCAAAAGCATTTTTGCTGCTTTAGATATGGATATTATCAAGGAAGATGAAGAAGCTGTTTTGCTTTCTATTCCTCCTTATAGAGTAGATGTACAACGTGATGTTGATGTTATTGAAGATATACTTCGTATTTACGGATACAATAATATTGAGATTCCACAAGCCGTTCACTCAACTTTAGTATACTCTGATAAGCCAGATAACCACAAAGTAGTAAATACTATTGCCAACCAATTGGTTTCGTTAGGATTTAACGAAATTATGAATAACTCACTTACAAAACCAAGTTTGTACGCTGAGTCAGAAACCTATCCTGAAAAGAATGTGGTAGCATTATTCAACCCATTGAGTTCAGATTTAGGCGGAATGCGCCAAACACTTTTAATGGGTGGCTTAGAGTCGGCAAAACACAATATCAACCGCAGAAAAGGCGATCTTAAATTATTCGAATTCGGTAATTGTTATTACTTAAATCCGGAAGGCGAAAAAGGTTCGTTAGAGAAGTTTAGAGAAGAACAACATTTAGGTATTTTCTTAACAGGAAATATGATTCCGGCAAGTTGGAATAGCCAAGAACGCAAAGTATCATTTGCTGATATTAGAGGTGTTGTAAACAATATATTAGAGCGATTAAATATTGGCGAAGCTCAATTAAGCGAGCAAGATGCTAACAATGATTTATTTGCAGAGGGCATTAATATTAGCACTAAAAACAAAATTAGTTTAGTTGATTTTGGTTTAGTAAGTTCAAAAGTTGCTCAGTCGCTTGAGGTTAAAGAAGCGGTTTATTTTGCAGAATTTAACTGGGATAACTTATTAAAAATAGCTGGCCGTCAGAATGTATTATTTACTGATATCCCTAAGTTCCCAGAGGTTAGTAGAGATTTAGCATTACTAATTGATAAGTCAGTTAATTTTGGCGAGATTAAAGCTGTAATGCAAAAAACTGAAAAGAAGCTTTTAAAGAAAGTATCTCTATTTGATATTTACGAAGGCAAAAATTTACCTGCCGATAAAAAATCATATGCCGTTAACTTCATTCTACAAGATGAAAACAAAACCCTTACCGATAAACAAATCGATAAGATTATGAATAGCATGATTAAAAACCTAGAGCGTGAAGTAAACGCTCAATTAAGAGGATAATCAAAAAATAACATATATCGTAAAAGGCATTAACTTCAACAGTTAATGCCTTTTTATTTATATTGCATTCGTTTAATAATAAAAACCTCCTTATGAACAAACTACTACTTATTGCCAGTGCCTTAGTTTTAATACTCACTAATTCAAGTGCTCAAAGCAAACAAGAAATTTCCTCCAAAATTAAACAAGTTACCGTATTTACAAGAGGCGCTCAAATAGAAAGGGAAGCTAGCTGTAATATAGAATCTGGTAAAAGTGAAATTACTCTAATTGGCCTATCTCCCTATATCAAGAAAGAAAGCATCCAAATAAAGAGTGACGGCTCATTTACAATATTAAATGTTCAGCAAACAACAGACTTTATTAATGAGTTGGATAAACAAGAACACATAAATGAACTTCGAAATGAAATTAATGCTATTCAATTGAAAATTGATGAAGAAAACCTTGGAATAAACATCATTAATGAGAAACTGAGTTTTCTTACAAATAATAAAAAGATAATAACAGAAGGCATTGTAATTTCGGCACAAAGCTTTGAATCCTTGAATAATATTTACGGTTCAAAGTATGAGAGTTTAAGCATTGAAAAGTTCAAGAAACAACAACAGATAAAAGAATATCAGAAAAGTAAGGCTAAATTACAAAATCAGATGAATGGCGCCTACAATACAAAAGATATACCTTCTGGGATCATAACTATTATTATAAATTCGCCCTCTAACAAAAAAGCAACAATCAAATTTAACTACATGGTAACTAAGGCAACTTGGTCTCCATCATACGATGTGCGTTTTAATGGTACAAATAAACTCTTAAAAGTAAACTATAAAGCTAATATAGTTCAAAACACAGGTATTGATTGGGAAAATGTGAAGCTTACTCTTTCAAATGCAAAAACTAATATCTCAGCTCAAATACCAAGTATAAAACCCAATTACGTAAATTTCTTACAACCACCACCTCCACCACCTGCAGTTACAGGTGTATTAAATATTGTTGATGATGCTGTAGAATTTGATGAAGATTTAGAAATCGAATTTGATATGAGTTTAGAAGAGGAAGAGGTAGCTCATGCACTACAGGGAAGAGTGCCCGGCGTACAAATTAGAGGAACAAGCTCTTTAAAAAACTCCGATCCGCTATATATTGTAGATGGTGTAGCACAGGGTAAAAACCCCAATATATCTGCGGATAGAATCGCTTCTATTGATGTACTTAAAGATGCCTCAGCAACTGCTTTATATGGTTCTAGAGCTACAAATGGTGTTGTAGTGATAACCACAAAGGCAGCTAATGATAAATCTTCTGTACCATTAACAACACAATCACACTCAGAAACTACAATCAATTACACTATTGATAGTCCGCAAAATATAAGCTCAAATAATGAAGCTACAACAATAGCCTATAAAGAATCAGCTGTTGACGCCCTTTTTGAATATCAAACTAGCCCTAAATTAATTGAAAGTGTTTATTTAGTTGCAAAAATACCAGAGTGGTATAAAGCTAACTTTTTATCTGGCGGAGCTAATGTTTACCTTGAAGATGCTTATGTAGGTAAATCGTATCTCAACACAAAACAGTTTACTGACACTTTAGATATCTCATTTGGCATTGATAATAACATCAATATTAAACGTGAAAAACTAATTGAATTTTATGAGCAAAAACTAATTGGCTCAAACAAGAAAGAAACATTTGCCTCAAAAATTACTGTTCGCAATAATAAGCCCTATCCTATAGAAACAATCGTTAATGATCAAATTCCAGTCTCAAAAGACAAAAGTATCGTTATTGAAACTCTAAATATTTCTAATGCTAGTATTGAACAGGAAACAGGTATTCTCCAATGGACAATTAAACTTGAGCCTAATGAATCCAAGGAGCTAATTATAAAATACAGTATCAAATACCCTAAGGATAAAACAATTACTAGAAGATATTAAAAACTAAAAGGCATTAACTTAAAACCGTTAATGCCTTTTTTATTTATCCTTAAACCAAAACAAAGTTCACTAGGCCTTCTTCTTAAAAACCAACTGGGCTTTTTCAAGCTTTACAACCTTTTCTATAAACTCAACATACTCATTGTACTTTTCCTTTGGAAATTCACCCTTATTAAGAATTAAACTTCGCTGATATTTCACTTTTCCATCCTCTTTTTGAAAACTTATTTGATAGCTCCCAAATTCAGAATTAATTCTTTTGTCGTCAGGTATTATCTCTAATTGATAATCATCAGGAACAACAAACGAAATAGATTTAGTATGGCTTTGATCTGCCTTTAACAATAATGGAGCTACTCTGTTTCTAGAATATCGAGGCACCCACTTTTGAGAGTTTATTGGATTTATATTTACAAACATACGAGAACCAACAAAACTACTAAAGTTATCTACTGAAGCGTTTATATGCTTTTCTAATTTTGGCTTGCGCAATTTATCTTCCTTTAAATCATAACTATTTAATTTCATATTTGGCAAGTCAATAGAAGAAACCAACTTCTTTCTTCTGTCTTTTTCATCAAGCTGAATTAAATACGAGTTATCACCATAAAAATTACCTGTATATGTATAAACGGCATCTATATTAGCAGTTCCATCTTTAGTTACAGAAATTACAGCATCGGTATTTACATTGTTCTGCATCGCATTAAAAGCGGGCGTATTAACAATGCCACCATCCTTTTCTTTTACAAGCAAGGCTTTTCTATCATCTGTAAAATCACCTAAATAACCACAGGGCGAATTTGAGCTAGTGCATTCTAACCAAACTGTATCTTCCTTTAAAGGAACACAAGCTATAACATGGTTGAAGTAATTACTCACAAATTCCTCATCCATATACCCTTTGGAACCAGCATGAATAATTGCATATTGTGCATCAAATCCAAAGTTCTTTAGTAAGGTAACTACGTAATTGGATAAGGCTTTACAATCGCCATAAGAAAGGCGATCCACCACATCCGCACCAAAAGTTTGTAAACCTCCTATCCCCTCTTGTATGCTTACGTAACGATTCTTCTTCTGACTATATTGGTATATGGCTGCTATTTTCTCATAATCCGTCATATCATCATTAAGTAAAGCAGCCACTTTTTCAATGGTTTCGTCCGATATCTTATCTTTTCCCTCGTTTAGTTTATGAAAATATGTACTTAAGGCTTCCCATGACTCTGTACTTCCTGTGATTCCACCGAGTGAGAAAGTTTTAGCCTCAATATTTACATATGGTCTGTAATGCTGAAAGTAAGTACTATTCGTTTCTTTGATGGGTGCTTCTACACCTTCAACTTCCCAAAAAATAGAAGTGGTACCATCAACAGTAGAAACTGTGCCCTCAGTACTTAAGTTATTTTCTTTATACTTAACCTCACAATCATTACCATACTGAAGACGAAATTGCAACTTTTCAATAGCCGTATTATATCCATCAAAAGCCATCCAACCTCGCGAATAAAAAGCAGAATTATACCTTTTTTTATACTTATATTCTATAGTATATGGATAGGTAGAAATTTTTGGATTAATATATTTAACCCTCATATCCTCATATATTGAAAACCCAGATATAGCAGCATAATCTGTTATATCGCTTTTATTAAACGATTTAATCTTATCGCCATTGGCATCATAAACGGTTGCTTGTATATCAGACACCGAAGACAGCTTACTATAAGCTTCTCTGAATTTACCTTTATTAGCTGCACTTTCCTTTAAAATAGTAATTACATATGTTTCTGTATACTGCACTTTTGATTTTGAAGCAACATACATATCAGTACTCATTAGCCTCACAACTGCATCAGCATTATTGAGAAGTTCTTTAGGAATTTCAGCAACAGGATATTTAGGTGTTTTTTTCGCAGAAACACTTATGGCAATAAAAACAGTTACAAGCAATAAATTATAACTTAGCTTCATCAAGGTTTTTCTTTAAAATTATTGGCTCCGATTGTTTTTGAATTAATAAGGCGTATAACTTTTTTAGATAATCATATTCCTCAGGTAAAAACAACTCTTTACTAATCTTCACAGAATACATTGCATTAATAACATTACCTAACACAGAGTACGATATTAATGCGGATGCACTTTTATCGGGTAATGAAACACGCAATGGTTTAGGCAATTCTTCAACTGAATAATTTGCGGGTATTTGTATTTTACTACTGATAAAATCTTCTTGTTTATAAGCAAAATCTACAGGATACACGCGTTCTTCTAATTTGAATGGGCTTTCTGTAATTCGTTGATGAATAAAAGGACTTAACATGACCAAATCTCCCATTTTTTGAACTCCAACATCTAGCTTTATATCATAATGTTCATCAACGGGATGCTTTATTGAATCAAGATCATCTAATTTATGATTAATGATACGAAGACCTTCAAACTTTGATTCTATATCGTTTATATACTCCTCTTCACTAGCATAATTCATATATTTATTTCTGAAATCGAATGCTGCATAACCGTATCTTTTACAATCTAAGGTGCCTTCTAGAATCAAATCTTCATTCAAAACTAAGTCATACTGAAAATGTTCCTTTTCTTTTTCAGTAGTACTTACATCAACCCAAAGCCCTTCGAAATCATTTACCAATCGGGCGTTTTTATTCAAACAACGCTTTGGTAACATTCCTAATGGTAAATTCTTTTCTGTAGCATCAAGCAAGTAAGTTTCTTCTCCAATAACTGCCTGAACTATCATGTAGTTTAATTTATTAAAACTCGGATAGAACTTATGCAACTGCCCATGGTCTCTTGTACTTAATACAACAGGATATGATTCTATTTCTAATTTCTTTAAAAGCTTTAGAAGCATCATATTAAGGTCTGTTGAATTACCTGATTTTTCTTTGAAGCAAGGCGACAAGCTTTGGTCGGAGGTGTAAACTGAGGTACTACCATTCCATTTCACGGCTTTTATAGCATCATATGCAGCTTGAAGTTTATCCTTCTCTGTTGAGCAGCTTGCCTCTATCTCTTTATTTATTTTTGATAAAAATCCAGGGCTGGTTCTTAGTACTTGCCCAAAATAATAATTCTTCATTAACCTGGTGTTTACAGATCCCCAAGTAGTAGTGTACTCACGATAATATCCTGGAAAAGAAACCTTAAGTAAGTCGAATTCTAATTTACTTATATAATTTTCCTTAGAGTCCATATAAGCCTCGGACTTAAAGGCAGGAACATCATTAGCTTTAAAATGATCAGTGCCGATATTATTAATAGTGATATATCCCCTACTTCTCTTTCGAAATTCAAGATACTGTGTGCTTTCTATCTTTAATTCTGTATACTTAACCGGAATACTTTCTTGGAATTTAAATTCAGAGGGTAACAAAAATTGTGTTGTTTCAATTTCAAAAACACTACCTACTTTTACGTTAGGCAACGCAACACGAATGTTATACCAGTCATCAACAATTCTAACTTTAAACTTCGATTCTGATTTAAGCTTCTCTTCTTTAATTTTACCATCAACCAAATTGTAAACTCGCCCGCGAACTTCCATACTCTCGGGTCCTGGAAAACTAAATTCAGCATAACCAACCCCAGCTTTCTTCAAAACCTTAACTCTTCGTACTTGTCTAAAAGTCAGATCATTTCCACTAAAATAACCATATTTACACAATACTACTGCAACAGCACTAGTATCAGGTTCATACGTTGTCATTTCAAGTTCTTCAATACTAACTTTTCCAAATTTGATTGGTGCTTTTGCTTGCGTTGATAGAACACAACACAGCAATGCCATGGATATGGCAAACAGTCTTTCTTTCATAGATTTTAGATTATTTAGGTATAACTAAGGCTAAATATAGATCATAATACATTTAGATTAATTCTAAAATAATAATTCTATCGCTATTTTTTGATTAAAGTACTTATTTCACTTTTGTTATATTTGCTGCACATTTTAATTCAGATACATGTATACTGCAAAATATTTACAAAATTTTATTAAAAATGTATTCCTAGCCATGGGTAGTACTAATGACGATGCTAGTTTAGCAGCTGAAGTTCTTATTTCTGCTGATTTACGTGGAGTTGACTCTCATGGCGTTGCAAGGTTAAGTGGCTATGTTCGCTTATGGGAAAAGGGTCGCTTAAATGCAACACCTAATGTAAAAATAGTTCACGAAACTCCCAGTACTGCCGTTATTGATGGTGACCTAGGAGCAGGTTTAATGGTGGCTCCAAAGGCTATGAAAATTGCCATGGAAAAAGCAAAGCTTGCTGGTACCGGTTGGGTTGCTGTTAAAAACTCAAATCATTATGGTATCGCCGGATACCACTCTATGATGGCTGCTGAGGAAGATATGATTGGATGGAGTATGACTAATGCAAGTGCTCTGGTTTCTCCCACCTTCTCAAAAAGTAAATTTTTAGGAACCAATCCTATTTCGGTTGCAATTCCGGCAGATAAGGAACCTCCTGTTGTTATTGATATGGCAACTACACCTGTGGCCAATGGTAAGTTAGAAGTTTTGCAGCGTAAAGGTGAGAGTATACCAGAAGGTTGGGCTCAAGATGAAAACGGAAACCCATCAACAGATGCTGCCATTCTTAAAAAAGGAGGTGCAATGTTGCCTTTGGGAAGCGATAGAGTGCATGGAAGTCACAAAGGGTATTGCTTAGGTTCTTTGGTAGATATCTTATCGGCTGTTTTACCAGGAGCAAACTACGGACCATGGGTTCCGCCTTTTGTTGCTTATGCCCCATTGCCTGAAAACCCAGTTGGTGAAGGTATAGGACACTTTTTAGGAGCTATGCGTGTGGATGCATTTAGACCTGCTGACGAATTT
This sequence comes from Saccharicrinis aurantiacus, assembly GCF_947489045.1. Classification (NCBI taxonomy): domain Bacteria; kingdom Pseudomonadati; phylum Bacteroidota; class Bacteroidia; order Marinilabiliales; family Marinilabiliaceae; genus Saccharicrinis; species Saccharicrinis aurantiacus. Next base: position 162,748 of record NZ_CANLCN010000007.1, on the reverse strand, counting down.
AAATCGCATATGGACAATTGGATAACTACTTTCCGAAATGCTGTTCCTTGCGAAGGACATGATCAAGTATTGGTTCCTGGTGACCCAGAAAGAGCCATTACCGCAGAGCGACTTAAAAATGGCATTGACCTTCTTCCCCCTGTAGTAGAAGATTTAAAAAGTTTGGCTGAAAAATTCAAGCTAAGCTTTGAATAAAACAGTATTGTAAGAAAGCTTGTTATTCAACCAACAAGCTTTCTTACTTTTCCATTAATTGATTATAGAGAATTCGTTTATTTTATTCTGGCACAGAAAATCCATACTTCATCCAAATTGATTTAGCCAATGGAGATTGCAAATATTTATACAGCAACTGTGCGTTACTTTTATCGCTTATTACAGAGGCTATATTTTGAATTGCAGGGTGTGATCCATCCGCAAAATCGGCAACAATTTTAACCTTTGAAGATTTTAAGGCATCGGTTTTATATACGATCCCGTAAGGGACTTCGCCCAATTCAACAACCATTAAAGCCGATCGTACATCTTTTGCAGGCAACATCTTAGGCTTTATTGCAGTGTACCATCCATAATGTTTTAATGCTGCAACAGCATACTTGCCTGCTGGAACATGACTTGGATCTCCTATCGAAAAATAATCATCTGCTAGTATATCACTCCAAATAATTGCTGAATCTATATCAACACTAGTTTTACTATTTATAGGCTGAATAAGAGATAACTTATTACCTGCAACCATCGTTTTTTGTTGATCAACAACATAGCCTAAACTATCAATATAATCGGCCCACCTTTTGCTTGCGGATATATATAAATCCGGTTCTCCTCCTTGTTCAATCTGGCGGGCAAGTGTTCCGCTTGAGGCTAAATTAAGCTTTACTTCCACACCGTTAGTAATAAAAAAAGAATCGCAAATTTCAGTTAAAGCATCTGTTAATCCAGCGCCTGCAAAAACAACTAATCTATTTTGAGCATCCTTTTTTGAATTGTTGACACATGAACAAAGTACTATTGCAATTACAACTATAATTATTTTAATATCTCTCATCTTAATATCCTCTTTATTTGTTAGATTTTATTACAGTCTAAATTGTAGAGCTGTTCCTATATAGTTTCCTAAGTTTGGCGATGTTGTACCATCCTGTATAATATAATGGAGGGCTAATTTAAGTTTATCTTTACTTAGGTACCAATTTAACCCCATATCTAATGAATTGTCATCACCAATAAACTTATATACAGATTTATTTCCGCTTGCATCATAAGAATCATAACACACCACCGCTTCAATATATTTATTGGCAATAATAAAGTTATACGAAGCTCTTGCATACCATGTTATCGCATCTATTTTTTGCTTAGCTTGATCCTCTCGTTTCATAGCAAAACACTCTCCTTCTAGACGAATGCCTTTGTAACAAACTAACAAATCGGCACCATAAGTGTAAGATGTTTTAAACAAAACAGAATCACAAAGTTTACCGTTTTGCTGACTAGAACCTCCTAGTCCGATTGAAATACTTTTGGTTTTTCGCCAATTATTAGCGGGCACCATATAACTATATTTCGACTGTTCTCCATCTCCAATAGTTAAAACCGCCCTACCTGTAAATAATTTATTCCCGTAATTACTGCATGAGTAGGCACTTGGTTCATATACCCCTGTACGATAACTAATGGCGCATTTATTAAAGTTTTTAATACCACCTAGGGCAATTCCACTTTCAATACCATTACCCTTTCCACTAACAAAATGACGCAAATAATAGTTTGACCTAGTTTTATCTAAACTTGCGACATTCCATGGAGAGTTTGTAAATTCACGACTAACACCTGTCCAAAAATATCCCATGTGGATATTCAAAAGGTTTTTATCTGATAACGGTTTTATTGTAAAGTAACCATTCCATACCGATATCCCATTGTAAGAACCCTTAACTGCAGTATATACATCTTCACCAACCCTATCGGCACTGAATCTGAATATATAATTTAACCAAGGTGTGGGATTTCCCTTTGCTCCAATTCTTACTCTTCTAAACATCGCATCTGATCGATCATAAACTTCCTCCCCTGATTGTTTCTCGTTCATACTATATACATACCAAAACTCAAGATCGAGCACTGGTTGAAATAACTTATTCTTATCTAATTTAATAAATGGGTTTATTTCGTTCTCTTCTTCTGCAGCTCGCGCAACCTGAAATGTTATTATTAATAGGAAAATTAATATTGCATTGTACTTCATAAGCTTTGTTCTAAAAAATGAATAACGGTAATTAAAATTTAAAAATGTTGACGGATTTGGTTTATACTATACAAATCGCTCATCTGATCTAACTGTCTCACAGCACGAACCTTTTGATTTATCGAGCCAACCTAAAGAAACATTGTAACGATTATCCATTTCTCCGAAGAAAGGTTTAATGTCAATTAACGGACTACCATCTAACATATCTACATCTTCAATATAAATTCGGTTGCCCTCAATATTTTTAAATTTTACCGTGGATAAACCAATTGGATTTGGTCGAATAGGAGATCGTGTGGCAAAAATGCCACGAGGGACACTATCCATAAATGGTGTTACTTTTAATTCACACTTTTCTACTTTATGCAGATGATACAAAAGAGTTAAATGCGAAAAGCCATCTAAATCACTTAAGCCTTCAATAAGCTCCTCTTGTAATTCAATAAACCCACTTATGCCTTTTGCGCCATTGGGCTGAATTGGCATATCGGATAGTGTTTTATGCGGCGTATGTATAGTTCCAATCGCCACGAAACTAATAGTGTTCATATATGATTATTTTTTAGATTACTGAATTGCATTATTCATAGAAATGAATAACGGTTTTTAAAAAAAATGACAACCTAGATGCTCTACTATCTGCTTATTTAAAGCTTCTTGTGATGCCGCAATCTGCTTATATACAGCCAAAGCATTCTCACCTGATTTCGTTAAGTAGGCTCCACCGCCATTTGAACCTCCTCTTTTTCGTATCACCAATGGAAGAGGTGACATTTCGTTCATCTCTTTTATAAATGACCATGCCTGCTGATATGACATCTTCATTTCCTTAGTAGCTGCATTAATTGAACCCAGATCTCCGATAAGTTTTAATAATCGTATTCTCTTCTCATTTAAAAACAGAACACCATTTTTATCAATCTCGAGTTTTGTATTTATACTAAAAGGCTGTTTCATACTTAGGGTGTGTTATAAAACCTATGCCAAACAAAACAATTCACTAATAATCAAACGAATAAGTAAGTTGTCATAAAGTATTTTCTACAGAATGGAAACATAATTATCTATTTTTCGACAAAAATGTAGACTGATAAATAAAATTGACGTAAATTGAATGGAATCAAACTAAACATTTCTAATATTCAGACCTTTATAGGTAATAATCATTTGAATTAGAATACGTCATGAAGCAATTTAATAAAGAAGATAAGATTCGAGAACTACTAAAAGCATTTGAAGCTACAGATGAGTTTTATGCTAAATTTAGAACTAAATTTAAATTAGAGATGCTTATGTTGTTTCATAAGTATCACCCTAATAGTAAGGAAGATGATATTGCTGAAGAAATTATTGAGACCTTTGCAAATCAAATTATATCTACCTCTGAATCAGTACTCGATAAGGATAATAACTATCCTGATTACAGAAAAAAGGAAGAACTAATTGGAGTAGAAAGGGTGGTGAAAAAGATTAAAGCACTTGAAGGTGTTTCTGAATTCATCGAGCTCACTCATGCCAAAGCCAAAGAATTAATTGTTGAGTTTTATCCCTCAATTATGAATTTAAGCGGGGATGGTTTTAGGCTGTTAGATCAATATGTGAAAATGCACCATGCATCATTCGTAGTCAATATAAAAAATAGAGATAATTACAGAGACGAAGAATAATTAAAAGTTTCTTTGATTCATGAATGTAGGGTTATTAGTATTATAATTACTTATGCTAAATCCTGCTTCAACACGAAATGAATCAGAGAATTTATATCCCACAAAGGTTTCTCCGGTTATATTGTTATAGGCATTTCTTCTATCATTTGGCAACGATGTTTCTACATTTGCATAATTCATATATCCTGCTCCACCTACATAAAGCTTATCGTTAACCAAATAGGTTCCTCTGGCATAAACACCCATATCTATAATAGTTTGATCAGCACTTGTATTGTTGTAGTATGGCACATTAAAAGCCTGCGTTCTGCCCAAATAAACCCCTCCGTCTACAATCCACTTTTTACTTGGCTGAAATACCATATGCGGAGATACATAAGTATTGAATCCGTAAAAACCATCGAAATTAGTAAAAGCACTTGTACCCAATTCATAACTCACTTTGGGTTGTATATTATAAACTAGTTCCAAAGAATCTAGTTGAAGCATAATATCGCTACCATGATCAATATTCTGCATTGCAATATTATCTTGTGCTTTAACGCAAAAAGATGTTGTAACAATGGCAAATAAAAGGAGAAGAATACGCATAATACTACATTTTAGTAGATTTAGATAACAATAATTATTCCAAATTTAGAGGCTCTAAGGACGTTCGGAAAATAAAACTCCCCGAAGTTTTACGTGAGTCGAAAAGTTCACCATTGTATACCATTTGTCCTTTTAAAAATACAAAATCGCACCTACCTTTTAATTTGTATTCATTATGATTTGCTTCTGCTGATGGCAAGGTACAATATAAATTCCTATCGAAATCAGGATTCCAAACCACTATATCTGCATCTGATCCAATTGCTAAAATACCTTTTTGAGGATATACACCCATAAGTTTTGCAGGCAGAGTTGAAGTAATATTACTCAACTTTTGTATACTAATTTGCTTTTGATTAACTCCAGATGTAAAAAGAACACTTTGATAATTTCTTAAATAATGATACCTATCTGGCCTATTGTAAACCAACCCGCCCGAAACATCTTTAGAGCTTTGCAAATTAAATGGCGGGCTAGCAATTATGAATCTATTTGAGTTTATAATTTGCCAAACAGCCTCTTCACTCAGAAATGTTAACTTATTAGTTGCGTCTTTAAATAGATAATTTCTATTTGAAAGACCATTTACTTTTTGAGTTTCTCCGATATTGAATGGAAGAATTAAACTTCCATAAAAATCGGCTTTTCGCTCAATACCTCCGTAAATAAGGTTATACTCTTCTACAAATAATATATTGGTAAACATTATTGAGCAACCATATGAAACACCTACATTGATAAGCATATTCAATGTTTGAAAATGATCCTCAATGGTTATAGTACTGTATAACTCTGAAGACTTCTCTTCTTTATTGTGGTTGATACTTAAATCGCAAACCAACAAAAGATCGTTATTTAAAATACCAGATAATATATTTTGTATAACTTCTTCAGAAACTGCATAAAGGCTACCTATGTTAATGGTTAAACTACTTATACCTTCGTGCAAATAACTATTATCAATAATATCTGTTGTTATGTTTTTGAGCTTATTAAACTTTAAATGAAAACTAAAATCAATACTATTCTGGCTGCCACGTTTTTTAGCTGCTTCAATATTTTTTTGGTAATCTTTTTTAGGATTATCTTCAATAGAATCAATCATCATGGTTGTTCCATTATACATCTGTGCTTGGTTCAACCTTAAGATCTCTTCAGTATCTGATTGACATTTGATAAATTCGAGAAAACTTCTATTAATATCTATAATACCAGGCATTATGTATTTATCTGATGCATCAATAACCGGCGTTTCTGAAGTTGGTCGTTTTAAATTAGGGGCAATTTCTAATATTTTATTACCGCCTACCAAAATATCTTCCTTTTTAATAGAATGAGGACTAACAACAAAACCGTTTTTTAATAGCAGATAGTTCATATATAGATATTCTTAGACAACTCAATTTAGCGTTTTCACATCTTTATACAAAACAATAACTCTATTTACTTTCGTGCACTCAATCTAATTAATAGTTTTGCAGCAGAATTAAACTAATTAGAACAATTATTTATAATGTGGTGGATCTTAGCCTTAGTATCAGCGCTGTTTTTAGGTGTATATGATGTAGTAAAAAAAGTATCATTAAATAATAATGCTGTATTTCCCATATTATTATTCAGCTCAATAAGCAGTTCGCTCCTATTTATCCCACTATTATATTTTTCCAACTCTGGTTTGTTAAATGAATCTAGCTTATTTTATATTCCCACAATAAGTACCACTGAACATTTAATGCTATTACTAAAATCAGTGATTGTGGTTGGATCATGGAGTTTTTCATTTTTTGCATTAAAACACTTACCCCTTACCATTGTAGCACCAATAAGAGCTACAGGGCCTTTATGGACTTTAATAGGAGCAATCATTATTTTTAATGAACGCCTAAGTCCACTTCAGTGGATAGGTATTATTGTAACTCTAGGGTTCTTTTACCTTTTCTCTATAGCAGGTAAAACAGAAGGCATCAATTTTAAACGTAACAAATGGATTTTATTTATAATAATAGGAACCTTATTAGGTGCTGTAAGTGGTTTATACGATAAATTTTTACTTCAGAAAATTAACCGAATGGCCGTACAGTGCTATTTTACTTTCTATCAAGTAGCCCTTATGATTCCTATTGTACTAATTATTTGGTTACCTCAAAGAAACAAAACTACCACCTTCAAGTGGAGATGGAGTATCCCATTAATTGGTATTTTCTTAATAATAGCTGATTTTTTCTATTTTTATGCTTTACACATTCCTGATAGTATGATTTCAGTAATATCAGCTTTACGCAGAGGAGGTGTTATTATAGCGTTTACATTTGCCGCCATCTTCTTTAATGAAAAGAATATTAAAGTAAAAGCGCTTTATTTATTAGGTATACTTGTTGGTATCACATTACTCATTTTTGGAACTAAATAATGAAACGAACCGATTTATCGAAATACAATAATAGTTGGTATAAACCCGGAAACATTATTAAACGTACCCTATGGTATTGGACAAATGCCTTGGTATTCAATCATTCATTAATTCCGATATCGGGTATAAAAGTATTTCTGTTAAAGTGTTTTGGGGCGCACATAGGCAAAGGTGTAGTAATTAAACCCTGTGTGAATATTAAATATCCTTGGAAACTTTCAATTGGTGAAAATACTTGGATAGGAGAACAAGTATGGATAGATAATTTAGATACAGTGACGATTGGTGCTAATTGTTGCTTATCACAAGGTGTTCTTTTGCTCTGTGGAAACCATAATTATACTAAAGAAACCTTTGACTTAATGATCGGTCCCATTACCCTGGAAGATGGCGTATGGATAGGTGCAAAATCTACTGTAACAGCTAACACACTTTGCAAAACACATTCGGTATTGGCAATTAATTCTGTGGCTTCTAATAGTCTTGAGGCTTTTTCAATTTATCGAGGTAATCCTGCCCTCAAGGTAAAAGATCGAGTAATGAATTAAGCACATCAACAGCCAACATTACATTAATTTAAAAATTAGGCATAAAAAAACATGAACTTGCAAGCAAATTCATGTTCTTCTACTATTTTACACTACACTATGAAAATTAACCCTTGTTTTATTGTCATTGTAAAAGTATGCATCTTATAAATAGTACAGGGTTAAGGGCGGGTTAAAGTGAGTTAAGGATTAGTTAAAGTGTAATTGCAGGCATTATAAAACTCTATATTTGTATAGGTAAAAAGGTTAATCTACAATATGCAAAAAAGAACTTTAGTTGGTTTAGTAACATTAATGTGCATTTCTCTGTTCGGGATTATTGCGCTACAGTACATTTGGGTAAGCAACGCTATTAACGTACAAACTGAGAAATTTAATGCTTCGGTATTTGATGCTTTAAATCAAACCGTATATAAACTTCAAAGAAACCAAGCCGCTAATTATTTCTTGAATCAATATGCGCCAAATAATCAGGTTTCATTGAGTATTGATACTGCAAAAAATAGTAGAAGCTACACGGTTCCATATTTTCCTAGTACAGCCACTCAAAACAACAAACAAGCTACTAATACGGGCGTTGTAAAAATAATGGAGCACAATCCGTATGGTATATTCTCGGCACAAGCAAATATTACCGAGAATGGCATTAGCCGAAAATATCAGATATCACGAAATACTTTAGATCCTCAAAACGGTGCTAATATGTATGAGATTGAAAAGGCTATGAATCATTTAACAGATTCATTAAACCAAATTATCAATCACATTCAAAACGGAACGATAAATGCCATGACGCTTTTTAATCAGTTTAATTATGAGCTTCATATGCAAAAATCGGATAAACGGAAATTTATAAATAAAAAGGAGCTTCAGAAAACACTTAAAAGTGAGTTATTTAATAGAGGTGTCAATTTAGATTACGAATTTGGTATATACACCAATAACCGATCTAACAAAACCACTTTATCATCTAAATATTATGAGGTTGATGAAAGTTCAAAACTATTTAGTTGCTTGCTCTTTCCGGATAATATTATGCGAGGCCAAAATAGTTATGTTCTCGATATATACTTCCCCGATAAAGATCGATTTATTATGAAATCACTTTCCTTATTATTTGGGGGCTCTTTTTTACTTACTGTAATTATACTTCTTACTTTTTATTTCACCCTTAAAACTATTGTTGATCAGAAAAAAGTTTCGGAAATAAAATCGGACTTTATCAACAATATGACTCATGAACTAAAAACTCCTATTGCAACCATTAATTTAGCTGCAGATAATATTGCAAATCCAATAATATTGAACAGTCCGGAAAATATTTCTCCGTTTATACGGATTATTAAGGAAGAAAATCAACGCATGAATAAACAAGTTGAGCGTGTTCTGCAAATGTCTTTGATAGAAAAAAAAGATTTACAGTTGGTCCCTATTAGTGTTGATATTCATAAAATAATTCAAGAAGCCATTAATAAAATAGCGCTTCTTGTGAATGAGAAAGAAGGGGTTATCTTATCAAATTTTAATGCTCCAAAAACTTCTTGCTTGGTTGATGAAGTGCATATTACCAATGTTTTGCTTAATTTGTTCGAAAATGCTATTAAATATTGTAAAGAGGAACCTCATATAGAGGTAAGTACTACAAATACAAAAACTAGCATTGAAATTTGCGTAAAAGACAATGGCATTGGAATGAGTAAAGAACAGCAAGCCAAAGCTTTTGATAAGTTTTTTAGAGCAACAAAAGGCAACATACACAATGTAAAAGGATTTGGCCTTGGCTTAAGCTACGTAAAAGCAGTTATGCTTCAACACAAAGGCGATATTAAACTCAAAAGTAAACTTGGCGAGGGAAGTCAATTTACCTTAACTTTACCCCTAAACGAAAAACAACTTAACTAAAACTAAGAAATATGAAGAAGGTATTTATGGTAGAAGACGATCTCAATTTTGGGACTGTTATGAAATCGTACCTCGAAATAAATGGGTTCAATGTAACCTGGGTGAAGGATGGCGCTAATGCAATGAAAACCTACATGCCTGATTATTTTGACATTTGCATTTTGGATGTTATGCTTCCAAACGTTGATGGCTTTACTATTGGAAGAGAAATTAAGACCATAAACGAAAATATCCCCCTCATATTTTTAACCGCAAAAACACTAAAAGAAGATGTATTACAGGGATATGGCGTTGGAGCAGATGATTACATAACCAAGCCTTTTGACTCTGAAATACTTATAGCAAAAATAAATGCCATACTTAGCAGATCTACTCATCAAGAAGTTAGTCCCAAAGAAAGCGTATACAAATTAGGTTTTTTAGAATTTAACTACGAAATGCGTACTCTAAGTTCTGAAAACTACTCGCAACAACTCTCACCGAAAGAAGCCGATTTATTAAAAATGTTATGCGAGAATATTAATAAAGTAATGCCTCGTGAAAAAGCCCTTACCAAAATATGGGGCGAGAATAATTATTTTACTACGCGTAGCATGGATGTTTATATAACCAAGCTGAGAAAATACCTAAGAGAAGATAAACACGTAGAAATTGTAAACATCCACGGAAGTGGTTATCTATTAAAAGTGAACAAAGAATAAACCTCAAAGCTTTATAAAACATAGTCATACTTTATACAAAGTATTTTTCGCTATATCGTTTAAAGGCTTATCGCATATGGGATAATGCCCAAATTGTTTCCGGGAGGCATAATTGATATAGATTATTGGCCAAAGCCTTTCAGGAAATGCTTTGCGTATATAGATTATTGATCAAATTCTCTCCGGAAGTGCTTTGCGTATATAGATTATTGCCCAAATGACTTCCTGAAGCCAATATCCCATATAGGCAAAGGTTCACCTTCTTTCAGCGAGCAGAATCTATATAGATTATGGTTGCCCTGGGTAAAACAATTATAAATATATATATTAACTGGTCCGCAACGCTGCTTTAAGCTTTTGATGATGGACTATACCGAAGGAAGCATTTATAGTTTATCAACTTTATTTTTATCCTTTACATAACACCTCTAATCAAAAACAAATATCCGTCGATCGTTTTTCTAGAAATAGACAGCCCACCTTTAAATTTTTGTAGTTATTTTAGCCTCCTAAATAATAAACCCTTAGATATGATTAAACAAATTAGTTGTGCCATTTTATTGTGCATAACAAGCCTTACTATGGCCCAGTCTGATTTTGTAAAAGGATCAGTTATCACACTGAATGGAGATACCCTATACGGAGAGGTTAACCTACGATCTAACATTAAAAATTCTGAATCCTGTATTTTTAGAGACACAAACACCACTCACACCTATCTCCCAAACGATATTAAAGCATACACTGCTAGTACTGATAAATATTACATTAGTAAAACAGTAAAACTTAATGCAGATAGTGCAAACTTCTTTTTAGAAGTATTAGTTCAAGGAGATGCCAGTTTATACTACCTTAAGCATAGTGGCGATGATTTATTTTTTATCGATCAGGAAGGCCGACTAACTTTATTAAGCAATAAGGAAACCATAATTGAAAAAGACGATGGGACAAAGTACAGCAAAGAATCAAAACAATATATAGGTGCTTTATTATACACCTTTCGGGATGCACCTAAGTTAACTTCTCAAATAAAAAACACAGAGTTTTATTATAAAAGCCTAGTAAATATTACTAATAAATACAACCAGTTTAAGAATCCGAATACTCAGAACTATAGCAAAACAACAAAAAACAAAGTTTATTTAGAAACTGGTGCTGGGTATACAGGTATTACATATAATATCAACTCCTTAGATACAGACTTAAGTTTAGGTTCTGCTACTGTTGGTGTTGATTTTGTGTTTAAACCTCTAAAGGCACATTATGTTTGGGATGTTACCCTTGGCCTGTATGCCGTAAAATATAAAGGTGATAGCAAAATAGAATATAACTCCTATAGCGATGATAGCTACCATTTAGTTAGTATTGACTACACTGCTATAAAGACTCCTATAAAAGTAAGATATAGTCTCCCTATGAAAAAATTCCAACCTTTTATAAATGCGGGTATTATAAATAGCATTGCACTTAATAACAACTCAACCTTGGTTAATCACAGATCAGAATATACCCAAAATGAGAAAGATGCTAGTATAAGTAAGTATCAACTATTTTACACATTTGGAGCCGGATTAAAATGGCATACACAAAATAAAAATTACTTTAACCTTTCTGCTAATTACGAAATAAAGAGCCAATCCTTAGTATCTGTATCAGAACTTGATTATGGTAAAATAAACAACCTGGTATTTACAATATCGTACTGTTTTAAACTTTAAAATTAAATTATGAACAGCTCTTTTCGATAAAGCTAATCCTAAACTAAATACAATAGGTAACATATAAAGTGAGTACTATCGTTACTCTGCGCTGGTTAAACCATTTAATATTATTCTATTTCCACCAATAATACAGTAAATATAAAACATTCAATAAAAGAAGGGCTTTTAAAATTTTAATGGTATAATATTTCAAAAAGCATAATAAATAACTCAGCAATAGTTATTTTAGTAATACAAATAGGCACATTCGCATTTTTGTATTAAGTATAACTACTTTAAAATAGCCCTTCATGACTTTATACGATTACATAACAATAACTTTTATTTCTGTAGGTGCAGTTATTATGCTATTAAGCGCAAACCGCACAAAAAGAATCCTTAATATGTTACCCACAAATAAACTAAGGGGTAAATGGCGAGGCTTGAGTATATCCATGTTTGTTTTTTTTATTGGTTATCTATTTGTTGTTCTATTGGTTATTTTAGGTCGCTCTGAATTACTCGAGTTCCTGTCTGGGATAATATTCTTATTGGGTTCACACTTTGTATTTGTTGTGGTTAGCTCAGGACTAGATAGCTTTAAAAAAATTAAAGAAATAAACCAAAACTTAAGTGATACCGAACTAAAAAATAAAGAACTCGAACGCTTTGCTTACGTTACCTCGCATGATTTAAAAGCTCCACTCAGGGGAATATATAGCCTAGCATCGTTCATAAAAGCAGATTTAGAGGACGGACAAACTGAAGAGGTTCAGGATCATTTAAACACACTATTAAAACAAGTTGAGCGACTCGAAAATTTAATTAATGGAATATTACATTATTCTAAAATTGGTAAAATTACCGTTGAAGCCATTAACCTTAACCTTTTGGTACATGAGGAGTATGAAAAATACCAGAACCTAAATAATGTAAAACTCGAAATTCAAGGTACTTTGCCTACCATAAATGGAGATAAAACACAGATATCACAACTAATATCGAACTTGTTAAACAATGCCATAGAGTATAACGACAAAAAACTTTGCCAGATAACTATTTCAAGTGAAGAAAAACCTAATTTTTACGAGATAAGTTTTGAAGATAATGGCCCTGGAATTCCCTCTAAATATCACGAAAAGATATTCGAAGTATTTCAAACTCTTGCTCACAAAGATATCCATGAAAGTACTGGCATAGGACTTTCAATTGTAAAAAAGATAATGGATAAACACGAAGGCGAGGTTAAAGTAGAATCTGATGGTAAATTGGGAACCAAGTTTATTATAGTTTGCTCAAAAAAGTTAAAGTAGTTAATAAATATCAACCGAACCTTAATTTTTACCCTTCTAAACATTTGTGATTAACTCAATCAGATTCAAAAAGCATAAAATACAAAAGCCCGACTCTCACGAATCGGGCTTTCTTAATATCTATGGTAAAAACACACTTCTGTCTTCCTACTTCACTCTTCTTTACTTGTTTGCTTCAACCCATTTACGAGCATTTACAAATGCTTCAATCCAAGGGGTAACCTCATCTGCTTTTCTGTCCTCTGGATAGTGTGCACATTGCCATGGGAAAATAGCACGCTCCAAGTGAGGCATCATAGCCAAGTGGCGTCCATCGTTTGATACGATTGCTGCTGTGCTAAAATCAGAACCATTTGGATTAGCTGGATAAGCATCGTAGGCGTATTTACCTGCAATATTGTACTCAGCCTCTGCTTTTGGCATGTTGAATTTACCTTCGCCATGCGCAATCCAAACACCTAAGGTATTTCCTGCCAATGTTTTTAACATTACAGAGTTGTTATCTTGGATGTTCATGTTCACGTAGTTCGATTCGAATTTATGCGAATCGTTGTGCTCCATAGTTGGTTTCACATCGTGATTTGGGTAAACTAACCCTAACTCAACCATTAACTGACATCCATTACAGATACCTAAACTTAAAGTATCAGGACGTGCATAAAACGCATCAAGTGCTGCTTTTGCTTTTTGGTTGTAAAGGAATGCTCCGGCCCAACCTTTTGCAGAACCCAAAACATCAGAGTTAGAGAATCCGCCAACAAATACGATGAAATTCACGTCCTCTAAAGTTTCACGACCTGTGATAAGGTCGGTCATGTGAACATCTTTTACATCGAATCCGGCTAGATACATTGAATAAGCCATCTCACGATCACCATTCACCCCTTTTTCGCGGATGATAGCGGCTTTTACGCCTGACATGCCATTACGCTTAGCCTCTAAACCGTAAGCTGCAAGTGTTCCTGCAAAATCGGCATTAAACTTATATTGTAATGGTTGTTGTTTATAGTTTTCGAAACGTGCTTTGGCTTGCGCCTCGCCGCTTTGTTTACGATCTAATAAATACGAAGTTTTGTACCAAGTATCGCGCATCTCATCAATATCGAAGCTCATTGTTTCGCCCGACTTAGTGATGCTTAATGTGCGTGCCTCAACAGGAGAACCAATCACTTGGAAAGCCAACTCATTTTCGGTTAATAAAGCCGTTACTTTAGCCTCATCCTTAACCTGAATCAATACACCTGGGTTTTCAGCAAACAATACTTTTACTAAATCTTGCTCTTCGATAGCTGATAAATCGATGTTTAAACCATGCGATTTATTGGCAAAACACATCTCCAACATTGCTGTTACCATACCTCCGGCAGAGATATCGTGACCAGCAAGAATTAATTCATCCTTAATTAAAGATTGAAGTGTTTCTAATCCTGTAAGGAAATATTGGTTATCGGCAACCGTTGGAGCCTCAGCTCCAAGTTTGTTAACCACCTGAGCAAATGAACTACCACCTAATTTTAATGCATCGAAAGAAAGATCGATATAGATTAACTTGGTATCTACATCTTTCTTTAATACTGGCTCAACAATTTGGCGCACTTCGCTAACCTCAGCAGCAGCCGAAATAATTACCGTTCCCGGAGAAATTACTTGCTCACCATCTTTATATTTTTGCGTCATCGATAAAGAATCTTTCCCTGTTGGGATGTTGATTCCTAAATCGCAAGCAAACTCACTTACTGCCTCAACAGCTTTGTATAAACGGGCATCTTCGCCTTCGTTTTTACAAGGCCACATCCAGTTGGCGCTTAACGAGATTCCTTTAACACCACGTGCAAACGGCGCCCAAACTAAGTTGGTTAAACTCTCGGCAATGGCCACTTTTGAACCTGCAGCAGGATCGATCATAGCAATGGCAGGTGCATGACCTACTGATGTTGCCAATCCGCTAGTTCCGGTATAATCGATAGAAGTAGCTCCTAGGTTATTCAAAGGAATTTGAATTTCACCGGCACATTGTTGCTTGGCCACTTTACCAGTTACCGAACGGTCAACTTTGTTAGTTAACCAATCTTTACTTGCAACAGCTTCTAATTGTAATACACTCTTCAGGTAATCCTCTATTTTAGAAGCATCGTAAGATACTGCCTCGTACGACTCCTCAACTGTTTTATCTTCCATAATTGTTTTAGGAGGATTTCCAAACATATCAGAAAGCTGCCAGTTGATTGGCGCATTACCTTTACTATCTTTAAATACAAAGCTCATGTCGCCTGTTGTTTCACCCACCACATACATTGGTGAACGCTCACGATCGGCAACCGCTTTTAATTTGTCAATGTCTTTTTCTTTAAGCACAAGACCCATACGCTCTTGCGACTCGTTACCTGCAATTTCTTTGGCAGATAAGGTTGGATCTCCCACCGGAAGTTTATCTAAATCGATAACACCACCTGTTTCTTCAACCAACTCTGATAAACAGTTTAAGTGACCACCAGCACCATGATCGTGAATTAACACAATTGGATTTTCATCGGCCTCAGACATGGCACGAATGGCATTCATGGCACGTTTTTGCATTTCAGGATTTGAACGCTGAACGGCATTTAACTCAATGGCATTGTCAAACTCACCAGTTGCTACTGATGAAACGGCTCCACCACCCATACCAATACGGTAGTTATCGCCACCTAAAAGTACCACTTTGTCGCCTTTATCTGGAGTATCTTTTAAGGCATCCGATTTTTTAGCAAAACCAATACCTCCGGCCAACATAATTACCTTATCGAAAGCAAATTTCTTTTGGTTCTCGAAATGCTCAAATGTAAGCACCGAACCACAAATCATTGGCTGACCAAACTTGTTACCAAAATCACTGGCTCCGTTAGAAGCTTTGATTAAGATTTGCTCTGGCGTTTGGTATAACCAAGGACGCGCCTCGTTGGCTTGCTCCCATGCTCTACCCTCTTCTGAACGAGAATAAGAAGTCATGTAAACAGCCGTACCAGCAAAAGGAAGAGAAGCTTTACCTCCACCTAAACGGTCTCTGATTTCTCCACCTGCACCAGTTGCAGCACCATTAAAAGGCTCAACAGTTGTTGGGAAGTTATGTGTTTCTGCCTTTAAAGAAAGAACAGTATCTATTTCTTTAGTTTGGAAATAATCAGGCTTATCGTGCGATGCTGGAGCAAACTGAACAGCCTTTGGCCCTTCAACAAATGCTACATTATCTTTATAAGCTGAAACTAAGAAATTTGGATTTTCTTTAGAAGTACGTCTGATTAAGTTGAATAAAGAGCTTTCTTTCTCTTCTCCATCAATAATAAAAGTACCGTTGAATATTTTATGACGACAGTGCTCTGAGTTTACTTGAGAGAAACCAAACACTTCGCTATCCGTTAATTTACGACCTAATTTTACGGCCAATCCTTCAAGGTATTGAACCTCATCGTCGCTTAAAGCTAAACCTTCCGATTTGTTATAAGCGGCCACATCATCAATCTCTTGAATTGGATCTGGTTCTTTGTCGATGTTAAAAATTTCTTGATCTAAACCGGTATACAATACCTGTAACATTGGATCAAACTCAGCTTTTTCATCAGCTACTTTAAAGTACTCCTCGATACGAGTAATACCCTCGATGCCCATGTTTTGAGTGATTTCTACGGCGTTGGTACTCCAAGGAGTAATCATCTCTTTACGAGGTCCAACAAAAAAACCACCTAAGTCCGTTTCATCGGTTTTGGTGGCACCACTAAAAGCCCATTCAAGCTTTTTTACATCTTCTGCTGCTAAATTAGCATCGCAGCCTACTGCTAAAATCTGTTCAGATTTACCTTTAAAGAAAAGGACCATGTTTCTTCCTGTTTTGAGATTTATTGAATCTGCTGCAAAAGTACAATAAAGGATGAAAATTACGTAATTAGAGGGAGTGTTTTTTGAGCTTATTAACAATACAGAATTGCATATACGAAAAAAAGGGAGTCTGATACCAAACTCCCTTCATTTTTCAACCTTAAATGGTTTTTTATTTTAAGTTCGCAATACTTTCTTCTATTGCTTTTATTTTAGCTTCTGCGTCTGCTTGTTTCTGCTTTTCAATAGCAACAACCTTTTCAGGTGCATTATTTACAAAACGCTCATTACTCAGCTTCTTGCTAACAGAAGTCAAGAATCCTTTTTGATATTTTAATTCCTCCTCTAGTTTTTTAATTTCTTCTTCTGCATCAACTAAATCACCAAGTGGAATATAATATTCTGTAGCTTTTACCATAAACGATAATGCTCCGGATACTTTTTCTGTTACAAAGTTTACTTCGCTAGCATTAGCCAATTTACTAAGTATTGGAATAAATGTTTTATCCAAAGAACCATCATTATCTAATATACTTAAAGCAATTACTTCTTTATTGGCTATATTTTTTTGCTTACGAATATTACGTACTCCTGCAACAGCTTCTTTAGTCAACTCAAAATTAGCTAACAATTTTTCATCAACCTTAGTTACCTCCGGCATCTGAGCAACCATAATACTTTCGCCTTCTTTTCTAGGCTCAAGTAATTGCCATATTTCCTCTGAGATAAATGGCATAAATGGGTGTAGTAATCTTAAAATCTTATCAAAATTATCGATAGTTGCTTTTAAGGTAACTTCATCAATTGGTTGTTGATAACCTGGTTTAACAATCTCAAGGTACCATGAAGAGAAATCATCTCTAAATAAAGTATAAACAGACATTAAAGCATCTGAAATACGATATTTACTAAAGTGATCGTTAACTACTTCAATGGTTTGGTTTAATTTATGACTAAACCACTCAATGCCTTTTGCTGCACTATCAGGCTGCGGAAGTGAACTGTCAACTTCCCATCCTTTAACCAAACGGAAGGCATTCCAAATTTTATTTGCAAAATTACGGCCTTGCTCAGTTAAGCTATCATCGAACAATAAATCACCTCCTGCAGGAGAACACAATAGCATACCTACACGTACACCATCTGCTCCATATTTAGCAATTAAATCTAATGGATCGGGAGAATTACCCAATTGCTTACTCATTTTACGACCTTGATCGTCACGAACCATACCAGTAAAGTATACATTCTTAAATGGGAATGTTCCTTTAAATTCGTAACCGGCCATAATCATACGCGCTACCCAAAAGAATATAATATCATGACCTGTTACCAAATCACTTGTTGGATAATAGTAATCTATTTCATTTTTATCTGGATTAAAACCATCAAAAACAGAAATAGGCCACAACCATGATGACGCCCATGTATCAAGCACATCTTCTTCTTGACGAAGATCAGCAATAGCTATAGCGTCATTGCCACTTTTTTCTTTTGCCAACCTTACGGCTTCTTCATCATTTTTAGCAACAACAAACTCTCCATTTTGGAGATAGTAAACTGGGATTCTATGTCCCCAATACAATTGACGTGAAATACACCAATCTTTTACATTCTCCATCCAATGGCGGTATACATTCTTGAATTTAGCAGGATGAAACTGAACTTCGTCAGTCATAACAGCATCAAGTGCAACCTTGGCCATCTCGGTCATTTTCAAGAACCACTGGGTACTAAGTTTTGGCTCAATAACCGCACCCGTTCTTTCTGAACAACCAACTTTATTGTCGTAATCTTCAATTTTTAATACGTTACCTGCTTTTTGTAATTCTGGGATAATTTCCTCACGAACCACAAAACGATCTTTACCCACAAATAATTGGGCTTTTTCGCTTAAGGTACCATCATCATTTAATATATCGATGCTCTCCAAATTATGGCGCATACCCATTTCGTAGTCATTGATATCATGTGCAGGCGTAATTTTTAAACAACCTGTACCAAATTCCATATCAACATAATCGTCTTCTATTATAGGAATAGAACGATTTACCAAAGGCACAATAACACGTTTTCCTTTAAGATGAGTAAAGCGCTCATCGTTAGGATTAATACAAACTGCAGTATCACCCAATATGGTTTCAGGGCGAGTAGTTGCAATAGTTACCGTTCCCTCTTCTCCTTCAATATTGTAGTTTAAATAGTATAATTTAGATTTTACTTCTTTATAAACTACCTCTTCATCTGATACAGCAGTTAAAGCATCTGGATCCCAGTTGACCATTCTAACGCCACGATAAATAAGACCCTTCTCATGTAGTTTAACGAATGTATCAATTACCGATTCGCTACGTTCCTTATCTAATGTAAAACAAGTTCTATCCCAATCACACGAAGCACCTAGCTTTTTTAATTGCTCAAGAATAATTCCTCCGTGCTCTTCAGTCCAATCCCAAGCATGGCCAAGAAATTCATCACGCGTTAAATCAGCTTTATCAATACCTTGCGTTTTTAGTCTATTCACAACCTTTGCTTCAGTAGCAATTGATGCATGATCAGTACCTGGAACCCAACAAGCATTTTTACCCATCATTCTAGCCCTACGAACTAAAATATCTTGAATAGTATTATTTAGCATGTGTCCCATATGTAATACTCCGGTAACATTGGGTGGCGGAATGACGACAGTGTAGGGCTCTCTTTCATCAGGTTCTGAATGAAAAAGATTCTGATCCATCCAATACTTATACCACTTATCCTCGGTTTCAACCGAATTGTATGTACTTGCTAATTCCATTTTATAAATAATACTATGGTTACTTAATTACTACACAACTTATTTGCAGGTATGCATTTAAATAAAGTTGTTCAATTTTCGGATGACAAAAGTACAAAAAATTAGCCTTTAACTTCATATTTATGAAAGTAAAGCATCATTAATAATTACTTTATTATTTACTTGCGAGCTATTGACATTCACATATACAATACATAATTTTGATTTAATACTAAACGTAAGTTTAATTTTTATCACGAACTTTTTCACTTGCATATTGTTAAACAAACAAATTCACTAACTTAAAAATTAGATTATTATGAAAAAATTATTTTTTATTGCTCTTGTAATTACAGGATTAGCAGCTACTACTAATGCACAATCTACAGATCAAGGAGGAGCAGGCAGACAATTTAACTTTGGTGGTATCGGAACCGGTTTATATGCTTCTTACGATTTTCCAGTAGCTAAAAACATCACAGTAAGCCCAATTGCTAAAACAAATTGGGATTTTGATTGGATGGTAATTGGAGGAAAAGGAGATTATTACTTTGATTCCCTTTTAAAATTACCTGCTGCGTGGGATGTTTATGCAGGTGTGAATCTTGGTTTCGCTCTTATTAATGATAACGGGAATGACAATCTTGACTTTGGCGCACAGGTAGGTGGTCGTTGGTGGTTTTCTGACAAATGGGCCATAAATGCTGAATTCGGTGGTGGTAAAGTTGCCACTGGAGGAATTGGAGTGAGTGTTCGACTTTAATAAGGATAATTATTATAAAAAAAAGGCTGTTTCATAATAAATGATTCAGCCTTTTTTTTTATGTATTTATTTTCATTCAACTATTACCATGAATCTGTTTCAATATTATCTTTCATAATTCGAGCTTGTTGTGTTGTTATTTGCGAATCACTCATTGCATTCTCTTCTCCAATATATACCAATACTCTAGAACCAGAATTTTCGTTGTCATTTATTGGTATTATTTCCACATACACCTTCCCATTTTTCTTATAAATACTTGAAGTTTTCGGCATCGCACTAAATAAGATTAACTTTCTGCAATCCGATGGCTCTAATCCAAGCACCTCAATAGTATTATTAATACCCCCAACAGTAACTTTTGCTTTTGTAGCTGACATATCCATTAATATGTACTTACTATGTTTCTCTTTACTTTGTAGGCCAATGTACATATTCCCATTAATACCAACTACTTTAATTTTACTTATCTCTGACAAATCAACATCTTCAATGTCGAAGTATATTTTATCCGTAATTTTATAAACTACATCATATGTGTTATTTACTCCAATCGCATCACTTACATCCACACTAGTTTCTTCTTCAACTTCTTGTTCTTCAGAATCTGTTGAATCATCAGATTCCTCTTCTTTCTGTTCACCGTCATCTAAGTTCTCTTCTTCTTGCTCCTCCTCAGAATTTTCCTCACCTTCTGAATCATCAGATTCTTCAACTGTTAATTCATCATCATTCCCTTTATCATCTTCAGATTGCAGTTCATCAAATATCTCCTCAGCATCTTCTAACAAAGAATCATCTTTTGTGCAAGCCGAAAATAAGAAACAACAAACAATAAATATGGAAACTAAAATAAATGCATTTTTAAATATATCCGAGAATTTTACATTTTTCATATCAGAGAGTTTTAAAAATTTAGATACCTAAATACATCGTTACTGCATGATACGCAACGCATTTAAATAGGTTACACAAATACTTAAAATAACCCTTGCATAGCAATAGCAACTCTAACTCCCCACATTTTAAAAGAGGTGTTTTCGAAAGAAACAAAAGCACCAACAGAACCTACCAATAGTATATCTGAGATTCCATACCCTAGTTCATTATAATTCAATATTTTTTCATTCGTCAAAAAGTGAATATATAAATTTTCATTCCATAATTTATTCTGCAAAAATGGTAGATTCTTAAGTAACAGATAAGGTGACTTATAATTTAAATGGCCCTGAATAAACCAATCATTACTACTATACTCGTAATCATTCAGCAACACAAAGCCATTGTGCCATTGCTTAAAAGAGACTGGTATTTCAGAGGTGTTAAAATGTTTGAACTCTGAAAAATGCATTTCACCTACATTAAAAAACTTTCCAATACCCAAGTCGTACTTAAAGGCGTACATAAAATTCCAATCAAGTTCTTGCCTTATTCTTAGTTCCATTAAATTGTAGTTCGACATTTCTGTATTACCAAAATCAAACGCTCCTCTATAACTTAATGTAACAGTAGGAAAATCAGAATACTGCATTACTTTTCGGCCATGTACAATTTTATAATAATTCTTAGGTGTATAATGTAGCGATGCGCTGAAACTATTACTTGATCGGGAATTAAAATATGTTGAGTCAACGTTTGAAACCACGTTATTAGGTTCATACGACCTACTAGGGTATGCTAATGCAAAATCGGTACTATTCTCAAGTTCAATATACCTAGCATGTTTTAACCCAGCTGAGAACTGCAAACCATTTACTATATCTATATCAAATGCTCCCTTTATATAATTGCCTTGATATAACTTTAAATAATTTTCTTTAAAAAAAAGCGAAGACATCGCATTAAGCAAAGGGTGTGTACCACTTTCATCATTAAAATCAGAAAACCACTGACCAGCTGACAAACTAAGAACACCTCTTTGTAACGGGGCAAAATAGTATTTATTCTCAAGCTTCCATGTGAGCTGCTCCTGTGCAAAAGCATATTTTAAATAAGGCTGAACAGTTAGGTGGTGAATTGTATCCAGTTTCCAACGGGCCTCCATTGTCTGCATATATGAAAACCCTGCCACTGAATTAAAATCAAATGCTTTAAGGTTTATGAGTCCGGGATAGCTTATTTGCAGGGCACTATCCTTTGAAAAAGAATGATTCCCTGAAATTACTTTCGAAAACAGACTCCTATTTTTATGATTATTAAAAGCTTTAGTTGTATCTCCTTCTGCTGATCTGAGAGACATATTTATTGAGTCACTCTTATTAAAGCTATTGATCTCATTATCTGATAAAGGGATTGGTCTTATCACATCCCACTGAACACTATCACGCTTCACGGTATCCTTAACTACCTTATAATTATTACCCCAGTCTTCAATTTCCAAACTCTCTTCTTTTTCCTCCTTCTTCTCCTTATTCACCAAACGAGTTAGTTTTAGCATGTCCCTATTACTTAGATCATCCTTCTGAAGTAAGGCTTCGATTTTTTTTTCATTTTTTGATAATTGAGGTATACTGTCACTCTTCTCTTCTTCCATTCCCCCATAAGCAATTAGCACAGATTCGGGAACAATCACGGCGTCATTCAACTCAATATCATGATAATCAACCGAACCACTATAATTAGCCTTTAACTTAAAACCCATCAATTTAACATCCACATCAAACAAATGACTCACAGGAAGCCACACACGTTCTTTAACCTGCTCCTGCACTTGCTTAACTTTAATGGTACCAAAAAACTGAGTATTTGATAAATTTACGGAGTGAATATTCCAGAGTTGATCTACTATATATATGTATCCTGAAAACAGCTTCTGATTTTTCCTTTTGGGAATTACCTTTATTTTATTCACATAGTAATCTCCCTGCTTAAAAAAACCGATATACTGAAACTTATAAAATGAAAATGATTTACGAGAAAGCGGACTAATTAAATCTTCATTATCTACATCGTAAAAACTATAATTTAAAAATCCCATTACCTGATCTTCGCTATCATTTGGGATGCTAGAACGCTTTGAAACTTGTATATGTTCGTACTGATTAGGGAGGGTGAACTTTATTTTATTTACCGATTCGGATACGTAATTCTGCCCTTGCTCAATACCCTCTTCTTTTAATTGCTTGCGCATAATCAGAGGAATCTTATGCATATCAAACCCTCCTTTTAAATAAACATCAGCATTATAACGTTTAACTTGCTGTTGAAAATAAGGAGCTAGACTAATTGATTTGCGCATAATTGCATAAGCAGGATCTTCCTTTCCTGAATAAACCTTTACTTCTTTAAGTCGATAATCTTGCTCTTGCAAAGTAATATCCATTTCTATATCCTCATTACTTACAACAATTTTAATCTCCTTACGGGCAAAGCCTAAAGCCTGAAAGTAAATATGATATTCGCCCTTATCTAACCTTAGGCTATATATTCCCTGGGCATTACTTGTGGTTCCGGTGGTTAATTCCTTAATATAAATAGATGCAAAAGGAATACTCTGACCGTCGATTGAAGAAATAGTTCCTGATACAGATTGCGCAGAGAATTCGGAACAAAGAAAAGCTAAAAGGAACAAAAGAAATACTCTCATAAAGTAAGTACGGTTTATAGAAAATGACTTTTAATATCTGCAAGCTCCATCATAACAAAACATACTTGCAAATTTGACTTAGGTAGAGCAAAAATAGGACAAATTATTAGCCTATTAAACAAACATATAGTGATAATCAAATAAAACATATACTAATACGTACTTCACAATGCTACACTGAACTACCAGTCAAGGCATTGAAATTTTTATTTATCTTTTTTGTAAATAAAACATGATAAAAGATAGCTTTTAGGTATTTTTACCTCCTAAATTAAAATACATATATGCCATCAATATCAAAAAGAGGAAATGATATGCCTCAATCACCAATACGAAAATTGGTACCAATATCGGAAGAAGTTAAAAGTAAAGGTATTAAAGTTTACCACCTTAACATAGGCCAACCCGACATCCACACTCCACAAGAAGCCTTGGATGCGGTGAAAAATTTTGATAGAAAAGTTGCAGCATATACTCACTCGGCAGGTATGCCAATGTATAGAAAAAAACTAACCAAATATTACAAAGAAGCCAATGTTGATATTGCTTACGATGATATAATGGTTACAACCGGAGGATCTGAAGCTTTTTTATTCGCTTTCTTTTGTTGTTTCAACCCTGGAGATGAAATAATTATACCTGAACCATTTTATGCGAACTACGCCGGATTTGCTACTGCAGCAGGTATTAACATCAAACCTATTTCTTCAAAATTTGA
Source organism: Saccharicrinis aurantiacus (assembly GCF_947489045.1). NCBI lineage: Bacteria > Pseudomonadati > Bacteroidota > Bacteroidia > Marinilabiliales > Marinilabiliaceae > Saccharicrinis > Saccharicrinis aurantiacus. Next base: position 137,970 of record NZ_CANLCN010000007.1, on the reverse strand, counting down.
GGATGGATTTGCACTTCCTCCAATTGAGGAGTTTGAAAAACTGATTACCTATAAAACAAAAGGAATATTTATATGCAACCCCAATAATCCAACGGGTTATTTATATTCTCAAGAAGAGTTAAATCATTTGAGAGACATTGTTTTAAAACACGATTTATACCTTCTTTCAGATGAAGTATACCGCGAGTTTTGCTATGATGACCAAGAACACATATCAGCATTACAACTAGAAGGCATAGAAGAAAATGTTGTACTAATAGACTCTGTAAGTAAAAGATATAGCGAATGCGGTATCAGAATAGGGGCATTAGTTAGTAGAAACAAAAGTGTGATAAGCTCTGCAATGAAATTTGCTCAGGCCAGATTAAGTCCTCCCCTGTTCGGACAGTTAGCCGCTTGCGCCTCACTAGATGCATCTATTGAATATAGTGGCTATGTTTATAAGGAATATTTAGAACGTAGGAACCTGCTTGTTGAAGGATTAAATAAAATACCTGGTGTGAAATCTTTGACTCCGAAGGGAGCGTTTTACACAATGGCGAAACTACCGGTAAATGACTCCGACCATTTTTGCGAGTGGTTGTTAGGAGAGTATTCGTACAATAACGAAACCTTAATGTTAGCTCCGGGATCTGGTTTTTACCACAGCAGGTATTTGGGTAAAGATGAAGTACGAATCGCATACGTACTAAAGCAAGAAGACTTAAAAAAATCACTCATTATCCTTGAAAAAGCTCTTGAAGTTTATCCTGGAAAGAAATAATAATTCTTAAGGAATAAAAGCGCTCTAAATACTATCTTTAGGGCGTTTTTAATTTCTAAGCATGAACATCAATCTATATATTGCCAATAAAATACGAAAAGGGAAAATAACCGGTAAAAAAATAGCGGGCCCTGTCATTACCATTGCAACCCTAGGGATTATCTTAGGAGTTACAGTAATGATTTTATCCCTTACCATTGGCACGGGCTTTAAACGCGAAATTAGAAATAAGATTGTTGGTTTTGGATCGCACATTCAAATAATAAATTACGATTACAACTCTTCGTTTGAAACAAATCCTATCAGAAAGGATAGCATATTTGTTAAAGAAATTTATGAATTTGAAGGCATCAAACACATCCAAGAATTTGCTACTAAGCCCGGACTGATTAAAACGAAAGATAATATACAAGGTATTATTTTAAAAGGAACAGGCAGTGATTATGATTGGAGCTACTTGGAATCTACCATCACAGAAGGGAAACTTCCCAATTACAATACCTCTAAAACATCCAATGAAATTATCATTTCAAATACAATAGCTAAACTACTGCAACTTAATATTGGAGATAAGGTACCAATGTACTTTTTCCAGGATAAAATAAGGGCGCGTAATTTTAGAATAGCAGCAATATACGACACGCATTTAGCAGAATTTGATAAGATGTTCATGTTTGTTGACATCAGACAAATTGTTAAACTAAACAATTGGAATAACAACCAAATAACTGGTTACGAGATTACACTAAATAGTTTTGATCAATTAGAGGAACTAAGCCGAGAAATAGACATACTTGCAGCCTCTCGAATTTCGCCAGATGGTGGAATGTTACGCATTTCAAACATTCAACAACAACAACCTCAAATCTTCGGATGGCTTGGATTGTTAGATATGAACGTAGCTGTTATTATAACTTTAATAGTAATTGTTGCAGGCTTTAATATGATATCAGGCTTACTAATTATCATTCTTGAAAGAACATCAATGATTGGTATCTTAAAATCGATAGGAACACAAAATTGGAATATCAGAAAAATATTTCTTTACCTAGGTTCATTTATAATAATACGAGGAGTTTTAATTGGTAATATAATTGGGCTTACACTTTGCTTAATCCAACAGCAATTTGGCCTGTTTAAATTAAATCCAGAAAACTACTATTTAGATACCGTACCAATATACATTAATGCCTTACATATTGTGTATTTAAACATTGGCACCCTACTTGTTTCTTACTTAATGATGGTAGGACCTTCCTACTTAATTACCAAGATAACACCTGTTGAAGCCATACGCTTTGATTAAGAAGCACAGCCTAGTAACAATATTTAACAAACAAATTACCGTAGCGAGATTTTTTGGCACGAAATTTATAATACACTATATATATTTAGACAAAGGTTTAGATTAATAATAGACAAAGACAATGCAAAAAAAGCCGGTGGGGAAACCGGCTTTTTTTATGGACTTTTGTGAGATTTTTAGTAGTTTAAAACAAAACTATTAAAGCATGAATCTGAAACTCATAAAATACATTCAAGAAAAAACAAAAACAGAACTCCCTGGCAAGGCAGCACAACTCATCATGTCTCCCTCAGACAGAAACACTTCCAACCGATCATACCCAATAAATTCAGCTAAAAACAGCAGTGTACTCATCCTTTTATATCCTAAAAATGGAAGCATCTACATTCCGTTTACATTAAGGGCACAATATAAAGGGGCGCACAGCGGTCAAATTAGTTTGCCTGGAGGAAAGGTTGAAGAAACAGACAGAGACCTTGAACATACAGCCCTAAGAGAAACTTACGAAGAAATTGGAATTCATAGCAACTCCATTACAACCATAGGTTCACTAACGCCAACTTATATTCCCAATAGTAACTTTAACGTTTATCCATTTATCGCCTATTGTTCTGAGGAGCCTGAATTTAAGCCCGATAATTATGAGGTTGATGAAATTATAGAAGCTCCACTGCATCAGATTATGAATCCGAATAGTGTAAAGCAATTTGAAAAGAATATAAATGGACATGATATAACAGCGCCCTATTTTGATATAAACAAGCACCGAATATGGGGTGCAACGGCAATGATTATTAGCGAATTAAAGCAATTACTTTTGCATTACGAAGAAGAATTAATCCACTAAATTTTTGTAATGCTCGTATCGTTCAATAATTTCTTTAACATACATATATGGCTCTGCACCTCTACAGTAACCGAATTGAACAATAGGATCTTTAAAATATTTAGGATTAGATTTATTCAATAAATAGAAATCAACGTTATCAGTCCATAATTTTGGATTCTTTTTATATTTCTCAGCCAAGCGCATCGCATCAAGCACATGCCCTATCCCAACATTGTAAGAGGCCAATACAAACTTCTGTCGTTCAATAGGATCCTGAATTCTGATGGCCATTCTTTTGTCAAGCCACTTTAATAACTCAACCCCTCCTCTAATGTTTTCACCTGGTGAATACACATCATCCACCTTAAAGCGTTCTGCCGTAGCTGGCATCAATTGCATCAATCCCTTTGCTCCTGCCCAACTTTCAATTTCAGGCTCAAATCGAGATTCCTGATAAATAAGTGATGCTACTAATCGCCAATCCCAATCGAAATCATTTACTTCATTTTTTATAATATCATCGAAACGAGAAAAACTACCTCCCTTAAACGAATTAAAGCTATTGTCGACAATATGGCTTGAGCGTCTGTTGATGAAGTACTTCTTATAAATATAGCGATACCTGCGAGTTTCTTTAAAACGCAATATCCAATTATTCAATACGGATAATAAATCAGGCGAAGACTTACGTACTGCCCATGCAATTTTTTGAGGAAAACTAATGGCCATATCAATATTGATATTGCTATAGTAGTTTGTATTTACTTTAGCTACATTTTCATCGGCAATCGTATAATCTATTTCGCCTTCCGAAACCAATCCTATTAGTTGCTCAGCTTCATAGTGGGCAATTTCAACCACATTAATACTATCGCCTATTTCATCTGATAAATGATTCAAGCGCGATTTATACGCTGAGCCTTTGGGAATATAAATGGTTTTACCGGCTAAATTTAGTTGGTTGGTGATGGTCTCTTTGAATGGACTATCTGAATTTGCCTTATCAATTAAGGCATCATTACGCTGAATTAATACCTGACGCGCATAGGCATGAGGCTCTGTAAAAGTAACCAGCCTAGAACGGTCATTGGTTACCGTAAGGTTTTTGGCAATAAGATCAACATCACCCCTTCTCAAGTCGCCGAGGTTATTCTCAAAATCATTATCAACAATGAGTTCTAGCTCTAAATCAAGATTATCGCAAAAAGCATTTAACAATTCTAACTGATACCCCATGGGAGTACCTTTATAAATAAAATAGTTAATTGAATTGTAATCTGTAACAACAACTAATTTGCCACGCTTTTTTATTTCATCAAAGTCGATACTTACCTCCTCCTCATATACCTCCTCTGATTTTGCACCAGAAGGCGTACTACATGAGCTTAATGAACACAATAATACAATTACAGCAATAAGAAACCTCATAGAGAATAATTTGTTTTATAAGTACATACGAGGTAATTGGCAATAAGGTTTACAATTTTAATCATAAAAACGCCAAGTAATTCCGTACTTAATTCGCATAGGCTGATATGGATAACCCTTTGAAACGAAATAATTTTGATCCATAAAACTCTCGTTGAAGTGATCAAGTTTAAAGTAGAAGTTAGCACGTTTTAGGTGCATATTTATAAAGAAATCCATAAAGGGATAATTCCCAATTTTTTGATCACTTTGCAAATAAAACTGGCCAGTAGCCGGCATATAAGCTTTGGCGTAAAAAGCAGTATGGTAACGTACATCAACTCCAACCTGAAACTGAAGAACACGTTTTGCCAAATAGAAGTTTAGGTAATTTGAGGTAAATGCCGCGAAATCAGGCACAGGGTACAACTCTTGATTACTAGAATACTGATAGGCTAACTTATTATTACTATGGAAAGGCCCCGCCGTAAAATCTTTATTCAAGGATATTTGAAATGCACTAATTACATCTGTTGTTTGCTCAGGCATAGCATTTTGATCCCAATAAATATAATCGGTCATGGTTTTCGATTGCCACGATAATTTCATTCTTCGAGTAGGAATATTTATACCTGCCTCAAGGTTAATTGTTTTTTCTTGTTTAAAATTCTCATTCCATATAAAATGATTGGAATAGTAATTCTCTTCAAAAAATTCTGGTGTACGCAAATCAAGATATCCCTTGGCGTAAATACCTGCTGTATCTTTAAAAACACGATATAAAGAATTTATTTCTCCTGAAACATGAATATCTCCGGCCTTATACCCTTGAAAATACAAACGCCCGTCTGCATTCCACCAAAAATTATCTCCCAAATTCTTAAAAACCTGACCCCCGAAGTAGCTGGTTACTAAGGTTTCTTTTTGGTATTGATAAGTATAAACAGGGTCACCATTATCATCCTCATCTTCAATAGGAACATCTGGCATCATATACATTTTAATATCATTACCAATGTATGCTCTTAATCCAAAACGCAATAAGGAATTGGCTTCCTCATTAAATTTTATTTGGAATACATTACTTAACTTCGTATAGGTTGTACTATCCATTGTTTCGTAAGGGTTGATATAAATACTATCATAAATTGGAATCTCCCCAGCATCGTTATACTTATTTGTTAAATCATCAATATTATAACTCCTCCTATAAGTACTAGCATTCAATGTGTGATATATGGTACTCACCGGTACCGATATAGGCTCAAATGAATCGTCTTTGATAACATTACCCAAAGAATCAAGCTCCTCAGAAGCTGGTTTATTGATAGTAATACTACCAATATTATAACTATGCGATAAAAAGAAATTATAGTTTTGAACCCGATTATAAGCATCCAGATATTCAACTGGGATTTCTTCGGGTTGACTAAAATCACCATTTCCTGGATTAGGATTTGTTATATACTCATGATCTGCATTAAGTAAACCTCCACTTTCAAGGTGAAGTGCTTTATTATATAAGAAAGCCGAATGAATGGCGTATTTTTCCCCAACATAACTTGTAAAAAACTTAAAGTTACGCACATCTACATTTTGCGCATTATACATACCTTGCGTAGATAAAGTATTGTACTCAGCACCAAAATTAAAATCCTTTGTAACATTAGTACTAAAGAAAGCAGAAAAGTTCTCTTCCTTACGCCTAGCTGGCTGACCATTACGATAAGTTAATTCAGAGAAAGGTGTTTTAGTATTAAACCAAACAATATCTTCGGGTTGATTCAGCAAATATTTGATATTACTAACAAAAATAAACTCATTAAAGCTCTCTTGATTCGATAATAAATTGGAAGTAAATGGAGAACCTATATTACCTGTAGAAGTATTTGAGAAACTCTCTTTAAAAGATAAGTTATCAACATGAAAGCCTGCTAAAGTAGTATCTATAGCAACGCTATCTATAAAAGTATTATTGTCAATTAACACCCAATTTCTAAATCGGTCGTGCACATCAACCGTCTCAACTTCTTTTTCTTCTGGCTCCTCTTCAAAGCTGCCTTGAGCAAACGTTGAATTGATACTAATAAGAAACAAGAATAAATATATACAGTTTAATTTCATTGCCGACAAAGATAGAAAAACTCTTTTTTATAATGCGCTATTATCTATTTCAAATGACATATTAAGGACATCTACAATAAGATAATATTCTGATTAAATATTAAGAAATTGTGAACATATCACTTTTTGGTTAAAAAAAAAGTTTACTTTTGCGCCTTCAAATTTAAAACCTAAGCTAAAAATATTAATTTCAACGTTTTATATCCTATTTTCAAAAAAAAACACTTATGAAAAAAGCTTATTTTTTAGTATTATTTGCAGTTATTTCCCTAGTAGCAGCAAAAGCACAAAACATTCAATTACACTACGATTTCGGAGAATCAAGAAAACTTGCCACAGCAACCATTGAAATGTTTAAACCTGATAAATATGGTAGTACATTCTTTTTTGTTGACATGGACTTTGGAGGCACAAATGGTACTCCTGTAGCAGATTTTGTTGGTGAGCGCACTAACAATATGAACTTAGCCTATTTTGAGATAGCACGTGGTTTTAAATTCTGGGAAGCTCCTATTGAAATGACTGTTGAATATAACGGCGGTTTCTTAAGAGATGCTTCTGCTGGAGGTTACCCACTATCTACAGCATACTTGGCAGGACCAAGCTACACAATGAACAGCAAAGATTGGTCGAAAGTATTAACCTTTAAAGCATTATACAAACAATCGGTTAATGTTAATAACATTGAAGGTTTTGGTTACAACAACGTTCAATTTACTGCTGTTTGGGTACTTAACTTCTTCGATAACAAATTTACTGCTACTGGTTTTGCAGACTGGTGGACTGAGAAAGTTCCAGTAAATGGGGCTTACATCCCTGGCCTTAATGAAGAAACTGCAAGTTCAGTCTTCCTTACCGAACCTCAATTCTGGTATAACTTTAACAAAAACTTCTCCTTTGGTTCTGAAATTGAAATCAGCAACAACTTTGCATTAAACAAAGGCTGGATGGTAAACCCTACTGTAGCAGCAAAATATACATTTTAAATAGTATACTATGTTAGAAAAGTTTTTTCAACTGAAAAAGAACAATACCTCAATCAGAACTGAGGTAATTGCAGGTATTACCACGTTTATGACGATGGCATACATACTTGCTGTTAATCCTGATATCCTTTCTGCAACAGGAATGGACAAAAATGCACTTTTCACAGCAACTGCACTATCTGCTATTGTTGGTACATTAGTTATGGCATTAGTTGCTAAGCTTCCTTTTGCTTTAGCTCCAGGAATGGGACTAAATGCTTTCTTTGCCTTTTCCATTGTAATTGGAATGGGCCACAGTTGGCAATTTGCTTTAACGGCGGTATTCATTGAAGGTATCATCTTTATATTATTAACCATGTTTAATATTAGAGAGATGATTGTGAATGCCATTCCCATGAATTTAAAGCATTCCATCTCCACAGGTATTGGTCTGTTCATTGCTTTTATTGGTCTTAAAAATGCAGGAATTATTGTATCAAACGATGCCACTTTTGTTGCCTTAGGTAATCTTTCGTCGCCAGCAGCTTATATTGCCTTGGGTACGCTTGTTTTAATCGGTATACTTTTAGCACGTAATGTAAAAGGCGCTTTATTAATTGGTATTTTTGCTGCAACAATAGTAGGTATTCCTTTAGGTATTACAACCATTCCTGATGGAACTTTAGTTTCTCTACCGCCAAGCATTGAACCTATTGCATTTAAGTTCGACTTCCATAATATATTTACAGCTGATATGGTAATTGTATTATTCACTCTATTATTTGTGGATATGTTTGATACCATTGGTGCTTTAGTTGGTGTGGCTTCAAAAGCAAATATGTTAGATAAAAAAGGACAAGTACCTAGAGTTAAGCAAGCATTACTTGCCGATGCAATTGGTACTACAGCAGGTGCTATGTTAGGAACATCAACCGTAACAACTTATGTTGAGAGTGCTTCAGGTGTTGCTGAGGGTGGCCGTACTGGTTTAACCTCGCTTACTACTGCTGGTATGTTTTTCTTAGCTCTTTTCTTTGCGCCAGTATTCTTAATGGTTCCAGGTGCAGCTACTGCTCCGGCATTAATATTAGTAGGTTCGTTTATGATGAGTCCTATTCTGAAAGTAAACTTTGATGATTTCACAGAATCAATTCCCGTATTTTTAACGGTAATTATGATGCCACTTACCTTCAGTATTGCCGATGGTATTGTATTCGGATTATTATCATACGTTCTGTTAAAACTATTTACTGGCAAAACAAAAGAGTTAAGTCCTATTATGTACATACTAGCGATACTATTCCTCTTTAAGTTTTTCATATAGATTACTTTAGTTGAAAACTAAAATATATTAAGGCCGCCCATAAGCGGCCTTTTTTTATACCCCATAACTCACCTTAACTCAAAAACCAAGCACCTACCCTTAATTAAGCGAGTTTAAAACTTGAATAAAAGTTTTTATTTATGTTGCTTTACACACTGCTTTTAAGCTCTAACATCCGGCTTAAGCCGCAGACTATTTCAATTATCGAAAGCATTAATACATGAAAGACCTTACGGTAGGAAACGAAGCAAAACTTATATTCCGATTTGCAATCCCAATGGTATTGGGGAATATACTGCAGCAGCTTTATAACGTAATCGATAGTATTATTGTAGGCCAAGTTTTAGGCAAAGAAGCCCTAGCAGCCGTGGGTGCCTCGTTCCCAGTTTTTTATGCACTCATTGCTTTTATGATTGGTATTGGTAGTGGAGCCACCATAGTAATATCGCAATTTTATGGCGCCAAACAAACCACCAAAGTAAAACGAACCATTACCACAATATTCTCTGTATTATTTTTTGCGAGCCTCATTATTATGGCCGTTGGCATAGGCTACAGCACCCAAATATTTACACTCCTTAAAGTAGACGAAGCCATCCTACCCCAATCGGTTGAATACTTTAATGCTTACATGACGGGCATGATAGCCTTCTTCGGCTTTAATGGCGTATCCTCTGTACTCCGAGGCTTGGGCGATTCAAAAACCCCACTCCGTTTCATGATATATTCCACCGTATTAAATATTGTGCTCGATGTATTGTTTGTTATGGTATTTAAATGGGGCATACAAGGTGCAGCATATGCCACGGTAAGCGCACAATTCATCACATTTGGCGCTGCCATTATACACCTACAGAAAAAACAACACATCATTTCTTTCAACCTTCGCAAGTGGGTTATCGACCTTCGCCTACTGAAACAAAGCATGCGCATAGGTTTACCCACAGCCTTTCAGCAAACCTTTGTGGCCCTCGGTATCATGGCCTTAATTCGTATTGTTAATAACTTTGAGCCCGATGTATTAGCGGCCTATACAGCCGCCGGACGCATTGACTCCCTTGCCGCACTGCCAGCACTTAACCTCGCCTCGGCCCTCTCGGCCTTTGTGGGGCAAAACCTAGGAGCAGGTAAACTCGATAGAATTAAAAACGGACTCCGAGCCACACTTTTCATGGCATGGGGAATCAGTATCATTGTAATGGCAAGTGCCTATCTTTTTGGCGAGCAACTCATGAAACTATTTACCTCCGATGCTGCTGTAATTCAATATGGAGTCGACTATCTGGTAATTGTAAGCTCGTTCTACCTCATATTTTCAACCATGTTTGTGCTGCATGGGGTACTCAGAGGAGCCGGTGCCACACTAATACCCATGTTTATTAGCCTATTATCACTATGGCTAATCCGTATACCACTAGCCCTCTTCTTCTCCGAAAAAATAGGCGTTGCAGGTATATGGTGGGCCATACCAGCCGGATGGTGCACCGGCATGCTAGGCTCCTTAATCTATTACCTAAGCGGCAAATGGAAAAACAAAGGAGTCATCAAATATAAATAATACCAAATGCATTATTGAATGATTGATAAGAAATTGAATTATGTACAGATTCTACAATGAATAAAATAGAGATATAGCCATAGCTACATTGATATTTTATGAAGCAGTAGAAGCTTTACAGAAACAATTTATATCAATCATTTGATGATGTTTTTGGTATAAAAACAAACCCTACTTTTTGGGCCCATATCCCGCTATCCGCTATAGCCTATGTAATGTTGGCTAAGCACTGCTAGGCAGTGCGTGTGCTCCTAAGGTCGCATCCGCCAGCCAACCAGCACTAAGCCACCAATACATAGGGCTGCCGCTTCTATCAGGGGCAATACCGTTAACAAGAGTTAATTATTCAAATCAGATAATTTTAGGCACAAGCTTTGTATTACCGCATACCGAAGAGCATGAGAGTTTTTCATAAGTTAGGGTTTAGGTTATAAATAGGAATGGCTCCAAGGCATTCCTATTTTATAGAAATCCACATTAAACAGACATAAGAAGTTTTTTTTCATAGATTAGGGTTTAGGTTAAAGAAAAGGGATTCAACAACGGTTGAAATCCCTTTTTTTATGCCCTTACATCATTTACCATATGCTCCCACGAAGGCTTTTGTTTCCTTGATTCTGGCTTATCTACTAGCCTTCCATCTTTGATTCAACATATTGCGCAATAAGTCGAGGTAATTCCAGCCTATTTTCCTTGCCGAAAGTAGGGTTAAACTATCTTGTCTTTTTCTATGAGGCCGTGATGGGCCAGTCATATTCGGTTTCATATTTAGGTCAAACAACAAGTATTTTCCTTGGTTATTGGCTCTGCAATCAATTCTAATTGGAGCCTTAATTCCAATTAAATCGGCTGATTTGATACAATGTTGATACACTTCTTGAATTTCGTTTGTCTGCAACTCTTCATCATCCAAAACTTCACTATTCTCAATAACTGCAGTAATTCCATTATAAGGTGCAATTCCCTTATTATGATTAAATCTTTTAACTGCTGGTAAACACCAAGGGGTGCTAATGTATTCCTCATTATTATTAATCCAGTATTTTCCCTTTGGCATTACTGTAATGGTAATTTCCTGTCCTTCTAAATATTGCTCAACATACACAGCTTTTCCATATTGATTATCAGAAAATAATTTATCTAGACTTTCATTGAGTTCATATCGACTGTCAATTCTAGTAACTCCCTGACTACCTCTTCCTCTAATTGGTTTTAAAACCAACGGAAACTCCAATTCTAAGGATAAATTATTATAATTCTTAATTGTGATAAGTTTGTTTTTAGGAATGGGAATATTGTGGGATTTCAATAAACTATTTGTGAACAATTTATCATCATAAACATCTACCAAACTTGGTACCTGACCTACAACTTTAATTCCTTTGTAAAGATAACGTTCAATAGTATGCTGCTGATATAAAACTGTATTCAACCAAAATATTTTTACTCCCTTTTGTAATGCAGCCTCAATCCCATCTTTCGTATCCGGGAAAACCCAATCCTTATCATTAGTTATATCTGGGTTCTCAACAGGCGTAATCACATCTAAATTATTTTCTAATAATTCAAATGCGATATCAGCACCGCTATCAGAATACCCTCCTACTTTCATAGGTTTCTGAATCCCATCCTTTGTAGGAGGAAGTTGAGCCTGATATAATATTGCAATTCTATTCATTTATTTGGTTTTAATTCGCACTCTATCAAGCTTAAAGTAAACAATCACCAACATTATATTGAAGTATCAAATATAAGTGTAAACCAAATATAGAAACAATTGTGAATGCTTATAAAAATCTTCATTCTTTTAGTATATAAATAAACAACAAGTTAGTGTATCATAATATTTATACTATCTTCGTCACATACTTAATTAAAACCCTATTATGAGAACTAAAAACCTAAATAAAACCTTACTATTACTATCCATTTGCCTAAACTTTTCTCAAATTATTAAGGCTGAATTACACCTTTGTAATTCTCAATCTATCTCTGAAACTTTTAATGTATCTGCAACTGCAGTAAGTTGTGATGGAACTACCCAACTAAGCTCAGATATCCCTAGCAATGCTGCATTTTTCTACTGGACTATAATTAGTGGTTCTGCTACATTTGAGAATGCAACTTCAGTTACAACAAACGTATCCAACCTTACATTAGGGCAAAACACATTTAGGCTTATTGTTACTCTTGATGATGGGTCTCAATTAACAGAAGATATAACGGTAACCAACAATCAAATAGATGATCCACAAATTATTGGAGATGTAAATTCTGTAAATATTTGTGAATCTACCTACGACTTCAACGCTGTTACACCATCTGTAGGAATTGGAACATGGATACTTGTTAGTGGTTCTGGAGTAATAGAAAATCCCAACTCTCCTACTTCAACTGTAATTGGTTTAGCCCAAGGAGAAAACAAATTTTTATGGATGGTTCAAAACGAAAACTGTTACGCTACAGTAGAGTTTACAATCAATAATCAAAAGGTTGATGTAGATGCAGGTCTAAACCAAGCTGTATGCGAAAGCATTGCAGAGTTAAATGCCGTAGAACCCATGGTAGGTACAGGAGAATGGAACCTAGTAAGTGATGGCGGTGGGGCTTTATTTTTCCCGAACCGTTACGTATCAAACCCTACAGTAAGTATCACCCCCGGCACCACAAAACTTATTTGGTCTGTTACAAACAACAGTTGTGTATCAAGAGATACCGTAACTATTTATAATAACAAACCTGGTCCTATTAATGCAGGAACAGACATTGAAGTACCTGCAAATTTGGCTTATTTAGATGCTATACCGCCAACTGTAGGTATTGGACGTTGGTCACTTATAGAAGGTTCTGGTATAATTTCGGATGCTATCAATCCATCAGCCGCAGTTAGCAATTTATTAACAGGCAATAACATATTTAGATGGACAGTAACGAACGAATTGTGTTCAGAATACGATGAAGTAATAATTACAGCAGGATCAGCAACAATAGCAAATGCAGGAGGTGATCAATTTATTTGTACAGATTCAACAACAGGGGCAGCAAATGTACCTTCTGACGGAAGAGGAAGCTGGAGCATTATAACTGGTTCTGGTTTTTTTGAAGATATCAACAATGGTGAAACCACGATAACCAACCTAGCTAATGGAGAAAATATACTGAGATGGACTATTTATAATTCGAATGGCTTTTCAACTTATGATGATGTAAGTATATTTAACAATAGCCCTTCATTAGCCAATGCTGGATTAGACATGAGAGTAGCAGATACTTCTGTTGAATTAGATGCTAGACTCCCTGTTTTTGGCCAAGGCACATGGTCACTTATAGAAGGTTCTGGAATATTCTCTGATGCTTCCAATCATAAAGCTACTGTAAGCAATTTATCACCAGGCAATAATATATTTAGATGGACAGTAACGAACGAATCGTGTTCAGAATTCGATGAAGTAATGGTCCTAAGTGGTACTAGTACCAATATTCAAAAAGTAAATGTAAATACCACTATTTTCCCAAACCCAGCAAACCTGTTTATAGACATAAGATCTGCCGTTGAAATAAAATCAGTTTCTATTTACTCTAGCACAGGTACAAATGTTTTATATGCTGATGGCTACAATAAAACAAATTTAAAACTCAATATACAACCTATTGCATCCGGCATATATATTATCAAAATAACTGGCTTTGATGGTTCTGTAATAACAAAAAAATTAATAAAAAAAATAAACCTATAAGAGGCATTGCACATATATAATGAAATTGGGTTTAGTTGATATCGAACACTGCTCATTATTCTATCTGAATTGTGAATGAATATATTCTTCTAACCTAGCATTTTTGTAAGGCCAACGTTCCAATGGCATCATTATTCTCAAATAAAGCAGATAACAACACAAATATCTATAATATAAACCCACAAAGATACACCTCATATTATTTACAGAACAATTAATACGTTGTAACTCTATCAACAACAAGCTTTCTACCGGCTTCACCATTTAACAACTTATAAGATACCTTTCGCATTCCTCCTGTTGGATTTGCATTACTATCGCTTCTTTTATAAATAGGAAACCGCTGCACTAAACTGTTTTCTGATATTGAAAATGCATCATGCCCCATATAGCCTTCACTAATAGCTTTATTTTCTGAAGTTGGCTGAAAGTACACTTGACTCATCGACTTTTTATTATTCACCGAGAAGGCATATACCTTACCATAAGAACCACTGCCAGGACTTTGGGTAAAAACAAATAGCTCGGGAGAACCATCCGAATTTAAATCTGCTACTTCGGCACCAACTACAAAATCTCCCTGAACATCTATAGTTTCATTGAATTCGCGAGCTTCTAGTCCAACTGTTTTTATAGTAAGCAGGGTGGCACTAATCTCTTTTACATAAGAAACACTGAATCGAATACCACTTGCGCTTAATTCCTTATTAAAAACCTCATGGTGAATTTCTTCTACCTTGTGAATTGAAGATGTTTTACTACTAAATTGACACGATGATAAAATTAAGACAATGGCTAATGTTGCTAAAGAGTAACGCATATAGTTTTATTTATGAAAAACGTAAAAATCAGGTTCAAAATTAACTAAAAAATAGGCTCGATAACAAACTAAAAAAAACAATAAATACAGCTTAATAGATACCAAAATCTTAAAATACACTACTACAACAATGTTTTTTCAATATAATTTAGTAACTTAAATTCACATAAAACACTTCCAATTAACAACTTAAGTTATGAAAACAAAACTACTCCTCCCATTATTCATTATTTCATTTGGATTATTCACCTTAAACACCAAGGCTCAATTATTAAATCAAACTACTTTTGGCTTCGAAGATACCAATGGAATAACCTATTTAAACACAAGTGGAAACATTATTGAAGCTTGGACTAGCGAGCAAGGATTCACTCAATCTAGTGAACAAAAACACAGTGGTAGCTATAGTGTAAAGGCTATAATTGACGGTACAACCCAACCTAAACTCAAAACTGCAAATGCAACAAACGGAGAAGGTACTTTTGATCTTGAGGCCGCCAACTACGTTGGTAAAATATGGGTATATCTTGTTGGTGCTGTTCCTCGAACTATAAAAGCAACTTTGAAAGAACCTGGCAATAATAACGCTTTCATATTCAGAATAGCTGATGTTACCGAAAGAAACAAATGGGTTGAATTAAGTTCCCAAAATTCTGTCATACTTGATTCCCCAACATCTAACAACTCATTTATTATAGTCATGCAAGACAATCCAGATCCACTTCAAGAGGGGAGTATCGTATATTTTGATGACCTAAATATTTACTATGATGTAGCCACCCAAAATAATACAAAATCTCAAGAAATAATTTCCATGAAACAATTAGGAGAAACTGTCCTTATTAAGAGTGAGAATCCAAGTGACATTGTTATATACTCCATCACAGGTGCCATAAAGGAGTCTTTGTCAAAAACAGAAGATGACCTATACATTAGTACTCAAAATTACTCAAGCGGGATGTATATTATAAAAGTAGTTTCAGGAGGAAAAAGCCTTGTAAAGAAGATTGCAATCCAATAACGATATTTCAACTTTGCAAAAATTCAATTACAATCATAAACAAATTCAAAAAAAATATGCATGCTACGTTTTAACCAATGGTTAATCATAGCATGCATATTTTTTCTATATTTTAATTTAGTACTACTTTTTATCTTTTGGAGGTGATTTCTTTTTAAAGGGCTTTTTGCCTTTTCCGCCACCTTTACCTTTTTTATTGAACTTACGGTTTTTCTGAGGATTGTATTCTGGTGCTTCATCGTACTCAGGAGGCAACGGCACTTTATAAATAGTTGACTCTATAAGTTGCTCTATCTGATGAAAATCAGCCTGGTCGGTTTCACTCACAAAAGTGATACCTACACCTGTGGTTTTCGCACGTGCAGTACGTCCTATTCTATGTACATAATCTGCAGCATCACCCGGAACATCGTAATTAATTACTAAATCGATATTTTCAATATCGATGCCACGTGCCACAATATCAGTGGCTACTAATATTTGTACGTTACGATTTTTAAACTCTCGTAATACTTCGATGCGTTCATTTTGGTCTAAATCAGAATGTATGGCACGCGCATTAAAATCGTTACGACGCAACATACGCGTAATATCATTTACGCGGGCTTTACGACCCACAAATATGATGATACTCTGAAGCTCCTTATCTTTTAAAAGATCAACAATCAAAGGGTCTTTTTGCGCCTCGTAAACCACATAAGCTGCCTGTAATATTCCTTCAGCTGGTTTTGAAATAGCAATATTTACTTCCTCAGGATCTGTTAATAAGTTTTTAGCTAGCGTTCGAATTTTTGGAGGAAAAGTTGCCGAGAACAATAAGTTCTGACGCTTTTTAGGCAAATGACTTTCAATCTGCATAATATCCTCGTTGAAACCCATATCGAGCATACGATCGGCCTCATCTAATACAAAGTGGGTTATGGTGCTAAAATCAACATATCCCATTGTTAGGTGCTGTATCATACGTCCTGGTGTGGAAACTATAATATTAGCACCTTGTGTTAGAGCTGTTTTTTGCTGATCCCACAATTTTTTATCGTTACCACCAAAAACAGGCAATGAGGTTACGGGCAAAAAGTAACCAAAACCTTCAATCTGCTGATCAATTTGTAGGGCCAACTCACGTGTAGGCACAAGTATTAGGGTATTACAGCCCTCTGGTTTATCACGCACTATCCTATCTAAAACAGGCAATAAATAAGCTGCTGTTTTTCCGGTACCTGTTTGTGCACAAGCAATTAAATCTTTACCAGTTTTAATAACCGGAATTGTTAATTCTTGCACTGGCGTGGTATCTTCAAACCTCATGGCATCCAATCCCTCTAGTACTTCGGGTGTAAAATCTAATTCAGTAAACTTCATTATTTATTTTAGATAAGTAGTAAAAATTAGTGATAAGTATGAAGAGAAAATTCTTCAGTCTTTTCTCTTCAGCCTTCAAGCTTAAACTAAACCCTATTATTTTTATTCAACTTGCAGCACTAATCCTTTAAGATATTCTCCCTCTGGGTGGTAAATATTTACCGGGTGATCTGCTGGTTGTGTTAATTGATTTAAGATACGAACTGTACGTCCTGAGCGAGCTGCAGCAGCAAAAACTGACTTACGGAAATTTTCTTTAGTCACTACTCCTGAACACGAAAACGTAAAAATAATTCCACCTGGTGCAATTTGTTCAAATGCTTTTGCATTCAGTTTTTTATAACCTTGCAAAGCATTATTCAACACATTATTGTGTTTGGCAAAGGCCGGAGGATCAAGGATAATCAAATCGTATTTACCCTTAATATCATCTAAATATTTAAAAGCATCAACCGCAAATGCATCGTGGCGAGGATCTTCAGGGAAGTTTAACTCCACGTTTTCATTTGTTAAATCAATTGCCCTTGCTGAACTATCAACCGAATGCACCAACTCAGCACCTCCACGCATGGCATAAAACGAGAAGCCACCTGTGTAGCAAAACATATTTAACACCTTACGTCCTTTACTATAATGCTCTAACAAGGCACGGTTGTCGCGCTGATCGACAAAGAAACCTGTCTTTTGACCTTTTTCCCAATCCACACGAAATTTCAATCCGTTCTCCAAAGCAATACGTGCTTCTGACTGACCAAAAGTGTAGCCATTCTCCGGCGTAACATCTGCCTTAAAAGGAATGGTTCCTTCTGATTTATTATAAATGGCTTTTAATGCATCACCAAATAATTCCTTAAGAATAGCATCAACAGTATCCTTAATTAGGTACATACCAATTGAATGCATTTGCACTACAGCAGTATCGTCATACATATCAATGATTAATCCTGGTAGGTTATCGCCTTCAGCACCGACCAAACGATAAGCATTGGTTTCTGGGTTATCAATAAAACCCTGCACATTACGCAAGTCGTAAGCTTTTTTAATTTGCGACTTCCAAAATGCTTCGTTGATTTCTACTTGTTGAAACGATACAATACGAACGGCAATAGAGCCTATTTGGTAATGACCTGTTCCTAAATACTCATCCTTATTATCGAATACTTCAACAATATCACCCTCTGCTGGCTGACCGTAAATTTTTTTGATGGCTCCGCTAAATACCCATGGGTGGTAACGGCGCATTGATTGGTCTTTTCCCGACTTGAGAACTACTTTAATATATGACATGCTTTTATAATTTCTATCTGATGTGTTATTCTGTTTCTGGTAAATCCTGCAGTGTACTAGGATCAAGCTCTTCGAGTGATTTATAAATTTCGAGTGCAACCCATGAGTCGGTGGCAGCATAGGTTATTTGTCCTTCAGAGAGGGTTTCCGTTTCCCAATTTGACAAACGCTGACGTTTAGATACTCTAAACTCCAGTAAAATACCTGCCAACTTTTTAAGAGAAAAATCTTTTACTCCTAAATCAGTTGCTTTGGTTTGTAATTCGATGAAACCACCATCTTCAAACTCCGAAAGTCGTTTTAATCCGCGAATATCATCGCGAATACCCACGCCTACTTTTAATATCTCATTCGATGCCAAAAGCTCAACTAACTCATTTGTTAAGCCTGTTTTATTCAGCCGTACCAAAAAGGTTTTTTCTTCACTTGAAATCTGTAGTAATGAAATTTGATTAGTTTGGCCTTTTTTAAAAGCTGGTTTTGTTTCTGTATCGAAGCCTAAAACTTTGCATTTTTTCAAGTGACCCATCATTTGAGGAATCTCTTCTGCATTTTCAATTACTACAACTTCGCCTTCGTAATGGCGTAATGGAAGTTCGTTTAAGGTATCGTTACTTATCGAATTGTATATCAAAATATTTTATTTTAGTCGTGGAAGGCTGAACCTTACTTTGCTATTTTATTAAATTTAATCTTGCCATTGCTGTTGGAAATTATCGAACCAACCACTATTTCCTTCGGGGTTATCACCAAGCTCATTTCCGCCTAGTTCATCCTCTAGGTTTTTACCTCCATACACTAAACTATGACAGGCACGGAGTACATTCACTAATTTTTGTCCCCAATGTAACTCAAAATTATTTACTAAATCAACCAAAGCATCATTCATTATCTCTGTTTGGCCAATTCGGTAAGAAAATAAGAAATCTTTAACCTCTTGATAAATATCTGTTAAATTCTCGCTAATGCTTGATGCAACCTCTTGTTCCTCATATTCATTATCAGGAACAAAAACTTCTAAATAATCATCATTAGCACCTAAAGTTCCTAATAAAGAATGATTCATTCTGATGTAATCTTCCTCAGAAATATATTTCTCAATTTGTTCCTCTAGCTCATAATCCACCTTAGGAAGCGTTAATGATTTTACATATAATAAAGGAAGTATTCGAACCATAACGTAAACCAGTTCTGCGGAGGTGGCCTCTGCCGAATGTTCTAACTGCTGACAAAACTCGTTACCAACGGTTACAAACTCCAATACGTTTTTTGTATATACTACGTGATCTAATCCTTCTTCCATTCTTATTCAATCATTTTTAAATTTTGCGTTGCAAAAATAAGAAAATAAAGTATAAGATAACAGTATATTAGCGCTAAAGGCGATTAACTAAGATTAATTGTTAACTGTAAATTAAAATACCTTGATATTTTATAACTCATTTCATACACCATTTATCCTCCTCGTTTTGATAAATTATTTCATTATCAATGAGCCAATCTAATATTGACTCCCACTGTTTTTCATCTGAAAACTTAGCAGTAAGCTCTAATTTAGATTTGGGTTCCTGCAGAAATTCTTTTATGCTTTGTTCTAATTCTTGCAAGGCATCCGCGTTAATTCCTTTCTTCTTTTTATCAATACAAACATCGCATTGTCCGCAAGACTTGGCTTTTTTATCGCCAAAATATTGGAGCAAAAACTGGCTGCGACACATGTGTGTATCATCGCTATAATTGATAACTGCCGATACGCGTTTTTCAAAATCGGCTTTTCTATCTTTGTAAATCGCATTGGGTAGTTTTACAAAACGCTGCTCCTCCCTATCCTGAACATAAAACACTTGAGGAGTTTTCTTTCTGGGTATATAATGCACCACCTTCATCTTACTTAACTGATTTAAATAAGTAAATATGGTTTTCAGTGGCACGTTAGCTCTTTTGGCTAAGGTTTGTTCGTCAATGGCAACATAATCGGTCCAGAAACCAGTGTAGGAACGGAGTAATAATTTCAGGAAAGCATCAAAATTAGAATTACTCACTTGTAAGTGATACAATTCACTTTTACCAACCGTAATATGCAATCGAGCGGGAATATTTAACTCTTCGGTATATTCAACATATTCTGCACGTTGTAAAATCTTTAAACTATTAAACACCTGCAACAGATTAAAACCATAAGCCTTAGCAAAGGGAATCATTTCAAAATCGAAGGTGCGCTCTGCTCCGTGCCCAACGGCAATCTGAAAATAATTACCCAAGGCTTGATAAACCCTATTAATCACATCCTTTTCAGGAAATGTTACGGCCATATTTCTTTTCAACCTAGTTTTATCAGCGTTATTCCAGAGCATAACAGCGTAGGCTTTTTTCTCATCTCGCCCTGCTCTTCCCGCCTCTTGAAAATAAGCTTCTAAAGAATCCGGGGCATCCATATGCACCACCAAACGTACATTAGGCTTGTCTATTCCCATACCGAAAGCATTGGTACAAACCATTACTTGCACAGAGTCGTTCATCCACTCCTTCTGCTTTTTATCTTTACTTTGATGCGTTAAACCTGCATGATAATAGTGCGCTGAAATGCCATTTTGAATGAGCCACTCACAATATTCCTTTGTTTTTTTACGATTACGAACAAATACAACGGTACATGCATTAATGGCTTTTACTATTTTAATAAGCTCACCTAATTTATCCTCGACATTACGAACGATATAAGCCAGATTTTTACGTTCAAAGCTTTTTTGAACCACATGCTTAGTTTCAAACAAGAGCTTATCTTGAATATCATCTACAATTTGCGGCGTAGCGGTAGCCGTTAAAGCAAGAATAGGAACCTCAGGTAGTTCTTTACGAATATCAGCTATTTTAATGTACGATGGTCTAAAATCATACCCCCATTGACTGATACAATGCGCCTCATCCACCACCAACATACTCACCTTCATCTGCGGCAGCTTTGTTAAAAACAATTCTGTTGATAAACGCTCGGGCGACATGTATAAGAATTTATAATCGCCATAAATACAATTATCGTAGGCAATATTTATTTCCCTATTGCTTAAACCATTAA
The DNA here is from genome assembly GCF_947489045.1 of Saccharicrinis aurantiacus. Lineage (NCBI taxonomy): Bacteria > Pseudomonadati > Bacteroidota > Bacteroidia > Marinilabiliales > Marinilabiliaceae > Saccharicrinis > Saccharicrinis aurantiacus. The sequence continues at coordinate 116,391 of NZ_CANLCN010000007.1, read as the reverse complement.
AAACAGCCAGTGCCTTAATTCCCTTATTCTGAAGATTGGCTACCTGATCTTTCATTAAAGCTACCAGTGGAGTAATTACAATACAAACTCCGTCCATCGTCATAGCAGGTACCTGAAAAGTTATGGATTTTCCACCACCTGTAGGCAATAGCCCCAATGTATCCTTACCAGAAGCTATTGATTTAACAATTTCATCTTGCTTCTCTCTGAAACCATCATAGCCCCAGTACTTTTTTAATATGTCGAGGTATTTTTGCAAAAATCTTAAATTAATTGAGGGTGTGAATATAGTAATAGTTACTTAGTTTATAAGAGTGAAGGCTGAATTGTGAACAACACCTAATAGGCAATATTCTTCACTGAAATTTTTGCTATTAAAAAATAACAATTACATTTGTTCGTAAATTAACGAACTACAATGAGCGAATTAAAAGATAAAGACAAAAAGATAGCTCGATATGCAAAAGCATTGGGACATCCTGTGCGCATATATGTTTTAAATTTACTATCGGAGCAAAGTTGTTGTTATAGTGGCGACCTCAGCGAGAAACTGCCCATTGCAAAATCTACTTTATCGCAACATTTAAAAGAACTTAAAGATGCTGGTTTAATTCAAGGGGAAATTGAATCTCCAAAAATTAAATATTGCATCAACAAGCAAAATTGGAGTGAAGCACAATTACTATTTAAAGAATTCTTGAATCTTTAAAAAAATTTGCACCTAACGTTCGTTGTTTTGCGAAATACGTATTAAAAAATATAATAAACTCAAAAGATAAAAAGATGGAAATAAAAATTTTAGGAACAGGTTGCAGTAAATGCACAACATTAACTAAAAACACTGAAGATGCTGTTAAAGAATTAAATATTAACGCTCAAATTAATAAAATAGAGGATATCGTTGAAATTATGAATTACAATGTAATGTCAACGCCTGCATTAGTTATAGATGGTAAAGTTGTGTCAAAAGGAAAATTACTATCTGCCAAAGAAATAAAAGAATTACTAACCAAATAACAATCACCCTAAAATAACTCAGATGATAAACACAATTTACAAACTCAGCATCGTACTATTAGTGGCAACATTCATTCAATCTTGTACTAATTCAAACTCCAAAACAAAGGCGATAAGCGAAAAGCCTGCACAAACAGAAGGATGTTGTGCTTCAAAAATAGAAGCAGGTAATTCTGCTGAAACAGGATGCTGCTCTACTAAAAATGATGCTACTCAAATTAAAGCTTACTATTTTCATGCTACGCGCAGATGCGCAACCTGCGAGGCTGTAGAAACCGTTACAAAAGAAAGTTTAAAAGAATTCTATGGCTTTAGCGTATCATTTACATCGATAAATAGAGATGAAAATAAGGATAACCTTATGATTGAAAAATATAAAATTAGTGGACAGACTTTATTGATTATTAAAGGCGACAAGGTGGTAAATTTAACCAACGATGCTTTTATGAACGCGCGTACAAAGCCTGAAAAGCTTAAACAAAAAATTAAATCAACCATAGATTCAATGTTGTAGAATGGAGCTATTACAAAACTTTCTTGAGAACTCACAGTTCCCTATTTTTTCGGCATTTTTATTAGGACTAATGACTGCCATAAGTCCATGTCCACTGGCTACCAATATAACCGCCATTGGATTCATCAGCAAAGATATAGAAGACAAACGCAAGGTGTTTTTAAATGGCCTTATATATACTTTAGGCAGAGCCATTACATATACGGCCATAGGCATGGTATTTTATTTGGGAGCAGATCAGTTTCAGTTGAGTGGCATAGTGCAAGAGTGGGGCGAAAAACTACTTGGACCAATACTTATTGTTATTGGTTTATTTATGTTGGGCGTGTTAAACTTTAAGATTGCAATACTTGGCTCGCTCAGTGAAAAAATGGAAGAGAAATCAAATACTGGTTTCTGGGGAGTGCTTTTACTGGGTATTGTATTCGCCCTAGCGTTTTGTCCTTATAGTGGCGTACTGTATTTTGGCATGTTAATACCCATGACTATGAGCAGCACGGGTGGCTTGATACTTCCTATTATTTTTGCCCTAGCTACAGGAATCCCTGTTATCATATTTGCATGGCTAATTGCTTTCAGTGTAGGCTCTTTGGGTAAAGTATATAATAACATCAAAACCTTTGAAACTTGGTTTAGAAGAATTGTTGCTCTTGTGTTTATTGGTATTGGACTCTACCAAAGTATCACATTCTTTTTCGTATAAAATAACTCACCCAATTCATAAATATCTATATAAATAAACTATGCCATCAACAACTGAAGAATATAGCATTGAAAGGAACACTGACCAAGGAGATAAAAGTGCGAATAGAAGAAAAATCAATATCATAACTTCCATAGCAATTATTCTACCTACCTTAATAGTATTATACCACTACTTGGCTACAATTGTTGATTATGTAACTTATGATTTATTCACACTCAACCCCGACTCTCATCTTGGGCAATCCATCAACTTCTTTTTTTACGATACCATCAAAATTCTAATTTTACTATTTCTAGTGAGTACCTTAATGGGAATAGTAAATGCCTACTTTCCTATAGATCGATTACGGATTTATCTGACTACCAAAAAGATGTACGGGTTTCAATACTTTTTTTCAGCACTTTTTGGAGCTATTACCCCATTCTGTTCCTGTAGTTCTATACCACTTTTTATCGGCTTAGTTAAAGGAGGCATTCCATTGGGAGTAACTTTTTCTTTTTTAATTACCTCACCTCTTGTTAATGAAGTTGCGGTTGCCATGTTTTTAGGTTTGTTTGGAGTAAAAGCAACAATGGTGTATACCTTAAGCGGGATATTGTTAGGATCAATCGGAGGCTATATCCTTGGAAAGTTTAAACTAGATCGATATTTAAGCGAGTGGGTAAAACAAATACAGGCCAATTCTGAAAAAGAAACAGAAGTTTGGGAATCAGAGAAAACACCATTCATAGATCGATTGCCTTCAATAATTGACGAAGGTTGGAGCATTGTTCGTAAAGTAATAGTGTATGTAATTATTGGCATTGCAATAGGTGCCGCCATGCATGGCTATGTTCCTGAAAACTTATTCGCAAGTTATCTTTCAGCTGACAAATGGTATGCAGTGCCATTAGCTGTAATACTGGCTGTACCCATGTATGCTAATGCAGCCGGAATTGTTCCTGTTATTCAAGTTTTCGTTGCCAAGGGCGTACCTCTAGGCACTGCAATTGCATTTATGATGGCAATAGTCGGACTTTCTTTACCTGAAGCCACCCTGTTAAAAAAGGTGATGACATGGAAGCTTATTATTATATTTTTCGGGACAATAACCGTGTTTATCGTTGCTTTGGGTTATCTTTTTAACCTTATCCTTTAATTCCTAACTCTAGCTAAAAACCTTAAACTCTTCAACTACCTTAGCTATTTGTCTTATTAAACGATGGTTGTAATGTAAAAGGCAATTCTTATAATTACTTAACCTAAAGCAACTTTAAGAAAGTATAATGTCTATTATCCAATAGGCTAACAATCTATTGGAATATCATTTTCACTTTAGCAGCTTTTTGGCTTTCTTTGTCATATTGTTCAAATTGAAACTACAAGTCATTCAATAATGAAAGATAAAAAAGCTATTAACTTTCCGAAGTCCATTGAAAATTTCCTTCTTCACCTGCATCCCATAAAAATTGATGCTCGGGCTGTAAAATTTACACGAACATTTGGCTTAGGAGGCATAACTGCATTATTGTTTATAATACTCTGTGTTACCGGAATGGTATTACGTTTTTCGTATGTACCATCTGTTGCCGGAGCTTATGATTCAATATTAGCTTTGGAGAGAGAAACCATCTTTGGTCATTTCCTTCGCAACCTGCACCATTGGTCAGCTAAGCTTATGATTATTGTATCGTTCTTACATATGGTAAGAGTTATATACTCTATGGCTATTTTTAAGAAGAGAGCCGAGAACTGGATTTATGGTTTAGTAATGATGTTTTTTGTGGTAGCAGCAAGTTTCACGGGCTACCTTTTACCATGGGATCAGTTGGCATTTTGGGCAGTTACTGTAGTTACTCAAATCATCGAATACATTCCTTTTATTGGTGTTCCATTAGCTGATATGGTACGTGGCAGTTCAACAGTTGATGAACAAACTTTATTAAACTTTTATACATTACATACGGGCATACTACCTCTATTATTTATAGTATTAATGAGTATGCATTTTTGGTTAATCAGAAAAGCAGGAGGTGTTGCACTACCTAAAATAGAGAAACCAGAGAAGGTAAATGTAAATCCAAATTTAATTTGGATTGAGATAATGGCAGCCGCTATTGTTATTGCTGCATTATTTTTAACATCGGCATTTTACCATGCCCCATTATTAGAAGAAGCCAATCCTTTGGTTAGTCCAAACCCAAGTAAAGCACCCTGGTATTTCTTGGGAGCTCAAGAATTACTACTACACCTTCACCCTGTTTTTGGTGCTGTATTGGTTCCTTTAGCTGTAACTGCTTTCTTTGTTTATCTACCATTTTTTAGAGTAAAGAATTTAAATGTTGGCGTTTGGTTTAATTCGCCATTAGGCAAACAAATTACCATACAATCAAGCATTGTTTCCTTTGTTTTTACTTTTGTATTAATATACCTACTCGATCACTTTTTACACTTTCAGCTATGGTTTACCTCGTGGCCAATGTGGATTAGTAATGGTATATTGCCATTTTTAGCTTACATGCTACCAATGGGTGCTTATGTATATTTTTGGAAGGCAAAAAAACAAGCCGAGAATACCGAAATATTATTGGCATGCACAAGCATTCTTCTTTCTTCATACCTATCCATGTTATTTATTTCGTTGCTGCTTAGAGGTGAAGGAATGACTTTAATTTTTTAATTTGATTACTTTTCCGTTTACATTGAAAATAAAATGAAATTCAACAGAAGAAAATTCATAAAACGTCTATTGGCAGGAATTGCTGCCTTAGAAGCGATATACCTTATTAAAGGAGGCATTAACAAATCAAGTGTTAGTAGTAACGAAAAGGAATTGTTTAATGCGGGTAGTGCCGAGAACTTCTCAAACGGAAAGACCTATCCTTATTTATCAAATCAATTCTTTTTAAGACGGTTTGAAGATGGCGGATTCCTTGCAATGTCAATTAAATGCACACACCTAGGCTGTGTAGTTAATCAAGATAGTAAAGGCTTTGCATGCCCTTGCCACGCATCAAAATTTAATAAATACGGAGAAGTAATGGCCGCGCCAGCAACTCGCCCGCTTGATTTATTTCCCGTTATCATTGAAAATGGTGAAGTATTAATTGATACTACTAAACCATTTAAAAGAACATCCTACTTAAAATCGCAATTAACTTACGCATAATGGAGAATCGTAAAAAAATAGAACGTATCAGCTTAATTGCACTTTTAGTTACCATCATAACTATTCCGCTATACACGGTTATCAGAACCTACCAAGGTACAGAACCGCTTAATGAGGAAGCGCAATTTGTGGGTAAAGAAACTTGTAAAGAATGTCACCTAAACGAATACAATAGTTGGGTGGGCTCTGATCATGATAAAGCCATGCAACATGTAAACGATTCTACAGTACTTGGCGACTTTAATAACCAGACTTTAGAGTACAATGGGATGACCCATAAAATGTATAAGAAAGATGGTAAGTTCATGGTGTACACAGATGGAGAATCGGGCGAAATGGAAGAGTTCGAGATTAAATACACCTTCGGTTACTACCCTTTACAACAATATTTAATTGAGTTTAGCAGAGGTCGCTTACAGTGTTTACCAATTACTTGGGATTCAAAAAACAACAAGTGGTACCATATGACCACAGAGGTGTATCCTACTGAAATGATTGAAAGTACAAACTGGTTACACTGGACCAACCAAGCTCAAAACTGGAATGGGATGTGTGCCGATTGCCACTCTACAAACTTGGTAAAAGGATACGATGTTGAGTCAGATAGCTATAATACCACTTGGAGTGAGATAAATGTAAGTTGTGAGGCTTGTCATGGACCAGCTTCCAATCACTTAAAATGGGCTGCTAAAGCAGAATATGCCCGAGATACAGATAACAACTACGGCTTAGTACTAAAAACCAGCGGAATTGACAACAAAGAATATGTTGATTTATGTATGCGATGCCATACACGAAGAGGTTCAATGTCTGATTTCCACCACAGTGCTGACATTTACAATCACTCTATCCCAAATCTTCCTATGCCAGATAATTACCACATTGATGGTCAAATATTGGATGAAGATTATGTGTATGGCTCATTTACACAAAGTAAAATGTACATGCGCGATGTGAAGTGTAACGATTGCCATGATGTACACAGTACCAAACGTCATTTCGAAGACAACAGACTTTGTACACAATGCCACCGTGCCGATGATTACGATACTTATAATCATCACTTCCATAAAGGATATGGCGAAAGTGGAGAAGCCGTTATTGCTGATGATGGAGTAAAGTTTGAGGTTGGCGAAGGTACACGCTGTATCAATTGCCACATGCCTGCTAAATTTTATATGGGACCGGATTACAGAAACGATCACAGTTTTAGAGTTCCTCGTCCGGATTTAACCAAAACACTCGGAACACCAAATGCCTGTAACCAATGCCATGCCGATAAATCAACGCAATGGGCTATGGATAACGTTGACAAATGGCACGGAACTAGTAAAAAATCGCAATATGGTGAGGCTTTCAAAGAGGCTTTAACAGGAAGTGATGCTGGATACGAAGGCTTAGTTAATATTTATAACGACGAGGTATATCCTGAGATTGTTAGAGCTACAGCCATTAGTTATATGGGCCGTCATTATCAAACTCGTAGTAAAGAGATCCTTTATCAAGCTATGAATGATTTCAACGGCCACATTAGGTACAATGCACTGCAAGCATTAATGGTTGATGATGAAAAATCACTTGATAAGGTATTAGATAAATTAAGTGATCCCACACGAGCCATGAGAATTGAAGCGGCTACAAAGCTTAATAATGTTTCGCAAGATCAGATACCAGCAAAATATAAAAAACAGTTTGCCAAAGCTAATAAGGATTATAAGGCTGCATTAGAGTATAGCGCTGATTTCCCATCAGGAAAGTTCAACTTGGCTAATTTTTATTACAATACCAATAATGTGCAACAGGCTGAGAAATTTTATATCAGAGCCCTAAAACAAGATCCCGAATTACACGCTATTAAAGTTAACTTGGCCATCTTGTACAACAACAAAGGAGAGCACAACAAAGCAGAAAAGCTATTGCTCGACTACTTAAAACATTCACCAGAGGATGGATCTACAACCTTTACTTATGCCTTGTTTTTATCAGAACGACAACGCTACGATGAGTCAATGACTTACCTACTAAAGGCTGCTAAATTATCTCCTGATAATCCTAGGGTAATGTATAACATAGCGATGATGTACGACTTTAAAAACGAATTAGCTAATGCTGAAAAATACTTAAATAAGGCTATAAACATCAATCCAAATGATGCAAACAACTATATGGCATTATTGAATTTATATATGAAAAATAATAAAGCCGATAAAACAAAAGCAACAGCTAAAACCATACTTGCAAAATTCCCGAATATTCAGGATAAAGCACAAATTGAAGCTTTAATTAAATAGCTTTATTCTTTTGTTTGAGTTTTAAAATATTAAACCGATATGCATAATACCAAATATAGTTTTATACCTGCAATAGTTGCCTTAATAATTATTGCATACTCATGCGCAAACCCAGGTTTTCCAACGGGTGGACCAAAGGATGAAACGCCACCAGTTGTCAAAAAATCAACTCCTGAGCTTAATGCACTCAATTACCGCAAAAAAACAATTAACATTGAGTTTGATGAAATCATTAAGCTTGATGATGTATTCAATAAATTTGTTACTTCGCCCCCTCTTAAAAAGCGCCCTGCAATAGATGCTAGAGGTGCAAAACTTAGAATTAAACTAGACGAAGAAGAAGAATTCCAGGAAAATACTACCTATACTTTCGACTTTGGTAATGCCATACAAGATAATAATGAAGGTAACCCAATTCCAAGTTTTGTATTTTCGTTTTCAACCGGAGAAGTAGTAGATTCATTTGCCATCATGGGTAATCTTTGGGATGCTGAAGATTTATCCCCAATGGAAGGTATATTAATTTTAGCACACAAAAACTTAAACGATACTGCATTTACCAATAGCGTACCCGAACGTCTTGCTAAAACAGACGAAGAAGGCTTTTTTGCTCTTAAAAACTTAAGTCCGGGCGAATATAGATTATATGCACTTGGTGATGCCAATAACAATTACATGTTTGATCAGCCAGCAGAACAAATCGCTTGGTTCGACTCAATCGTATCGCCATCGATGGAATACGTTGAATTTGCTGATACAATTTATGAAGATTCCATATACTATTACGATCAGCTTGTGTATAGCCCCAATGACGTAAGAATGTTTTTGTTTACAGAAGACAATGGGAATCAATACATGTTAGGTAACGAAAGAAAGACAAAAAATACCATGTCGTTCTTTTTCAACAATCCTGCTGAAGAATTTAAGATAACTCCAATAGATACAGTTGTTGGACCGGATTGGGCCATTTACGAACCTTCTGTAAATAATGATACTGTATTAGTTTGGGTAGCTGATAGCAACCTTTATAAAAAAGATACGCTAAAGGTAGAACTCAACTACATGGCTTTAGATACGTTATTTAATCCCGCTTTAATGCGTGATACATTAACTATGTTCCATTTTGAGTTTGTAAAAAAAGAACGTAAGCGTAAACGCGATAAAGATCAAGTTGAGAAAAAAGAAATGCTTAAAGTTCAGAAATCATCATCGCAAGTTGATGTTTATAGCAACTATGCCTTTATAATGCCTACGCCAATTGCTAATATTGATAGAGAGAAGCTTTACTTATACCAACAAATAGATACAATTACCGAGCAACTTGACTTTGAATTAGAACAAGATGCTTTCTTTAAACGCAAATACTGGGTAAAAACAAGATGGACTCCAGGAGGGCAATATAGTTTTGGGATAGACTCATTAGCCATTACTGATATTTATGGCCTACATACCGATTCTATTGGCAGTCAATTTTCGGTAAAGAAACTCGACAGCTACGGATTATTCCTTCTGGATATTGCTAACTCCGAAGAAAATTGGTTGATACAACTACTTGATGCCTCTGGAAATATATTACAACAAAAGTATGTTCCAGCATCAGGAAAATTAGCATTTCAATACATCAAACCTAGTTCATACATCATAAAATTAGTGATTGATGAAAATATGAATGGGCAATGGGATCCGGGTGATTACTCTGAGAAACGTCAACCAGAAAAAGTATATTACTATGCAGAGCCTGTTAACGTAAGAGCGAACTGGGATGTAGAAATTTCATGGGATCCATACGAATTTGACATCTACGAGTTTGTTAAAAACAATCGAAAAGCGAAAAAGAGAGAATAAATACTAGGTGTTAGGTGTTAGGTGTTAGGTGTTAGGTGTTAGGTGTTAGTAACTAAGATGTCTTTAATATTTTAAATATAACAATATGTCAGTTTTACTCAATTTTGCCATGTTTCCAACAGATGCTGGCATTAGCAAAAGCAAAGCCGTTAGTCAGGTTTTAGATATGATTAAAAAAAGTGGAGTCAGCTATAAACTGAGCCCCATGAGCACTACTGTAGAAACCGAAACCATGCAGGAAGCCTTGGAAATTGTAAACAAGGCATACTCTTTGCTTGAGAAAGATCATGAAAGAGTTTATTCGAGCATAACAATTGATGCCAGAAAAGGAGAAATGGGAAGAATGGAATCAAAAATTGAAGCCATTGAATCCAACATAGGTCCTGTGAACCATTAATACGAAATTGTTTTGACTCCATAAACTCATTATTGAGTATTACTAAATAACAAACTAGTGCGCAAACTACTTTTCGTAATTGCTTTATTCGTAGGCTTACTACAAAATAGCAATAGCCAATGTAATGTAACTAACTTTGCTTTTAAATCAGGCGAAGTGGTAACCTACCATGCTTATTATAATTGGCATTTTATATGGATAAATGCTGGTATTGTTCACTTCTCAGTGGAGGATAAAACGTATAATGATAAAGACACATGGTTTTTATCTGCCTACGGAAAAACATATCCTAGTTACGATAAATTCATGACAGTTAGGGATACCTTTGAAACCTATATAGATAAGAGTAATTTTAACCCTCTTTTCTTCAATAGGGTTACAAAAGAGGGCAGTACAGTATCGCACCATCAATATAACTTCGATTACGAAAATAAGGTAATTGACACTCATATCAGCAAAGGAGAGCCTGCAAACTACAAAGATGCCTCCATAGAATTAAAAGATTGCACAGGAGACTTAATTACGATGGTTTATAAGGCGCGCAACCTTGATTTCTCAAACTATAACGAAGGCGATAAAATACCTATTAGAATGATTGTAGATGGAGAAATACACGACCTATACATTCGTTACTTAGGTAAACAAGAAGTAAAAACACGCAACGGACGCAAATTTAGATGCTTAAAATTCACACCTCTGTTAGTAGAAGGAACTATTTTTTCATCAGGTGAAGGAATGACTGTTTATGTTACAGATGATAAAAACCGCATACCTGTAGTTGTTGAAGCTAAGATTTTAGTAGGCTCTGTTAAAGCGATGTTTGTTGATGTTGAAGGGGCTAGGTATCCGTTGACTTCGGAAATAACGAAGTAAGCCTGTTTTCAATATTCATATAATGAAATACCCTTGCTTTCTCAAGTAATAAACTAAACCTGTGAGCAAAGTTACTTGGGAGCATCCTAGAAGTAACTCGTAACCTCTATCCATCTAAAAAGACTATATAAAGTCTAATACTCTATAAAAAAGCACCCACCACAAATGAATGAGGTGGGTGCTTTTTTATGTATTTAGTATAGCTTTTATTTAGAACTACTCACTTTCTCGTGGTAACTTTTATTACCAATACGCACTACAATAATCCACAACTTATTACTTTCTGGCAACTCTAATTGAGTTTGTGCTGCATATAGGTTTTGAATAATATGTTTCTTTCCGGCAAAGTCGTAAACCTCTACAAAACAGCCTCCTGTGTTATTATTAAATTGCTCAGGGTCGATGTTTATATAAGCCATTCCATTAGCTGCATAAATAGTTGGTTTTTTTGCAATTATTTGTTCATCTAAATCAGTACTACGTTGGGCAAAATGCAGAACAAAACGATCATTGCTTGTTCCCTTATCCATTTCTATCTCAAGCTCAGGATTAATCCTAATATCATAATACTCTCCCATTAACTTATCCTCAAGAGATATATCATACGTGGGTAAAAATGTATTTAAACTATTTGCTTTAAAAACGTATTTTTTGCTCTCTGGAACATTTATTCCTATAGGTATACTTTGCTCATCACTTAAACTTGAGGCAATATTTATTACAACTTTGGTTGATGATTTCATCGCATACACTTGAGGGAAATCAGCATTAGAAACGAATCTCTTTTTTGAGTCTCTCGAGGTGAGTACTGTACTTCCATAAGGCCTGAATACAGCAATTACCTCATCGGTATAAACACCATCGCCTATTGTAAATCTAAAAACCTCTTCTCTTTCTTCAGTTGATACAGATTTTAAACCTCCCTCTCCACGTGTATTCGCTCCATGAATTTGTGCTGCTTCATTTAGCTTAAAATTAGCCGCATAATTCGCATTTAGCCAAAAGCTTTGACCTGGCGCAATTTCGTTTGATCCTCCATTGGCACCAACACCTTCACTAATATTATAAGTAGCAAAACCTCTAACACTAGCTAAATCAGTTCTAATCCAAACTGTTTGGTCTATTTTATCGTTATCAAAATCCCAGGCTGCTTCACGATTAACATCTAAATAGGATAAATAAGGGTTACCTATTAAATGCCAACCTTCTGATAGACTTGATGTTAATTCACCTTTATTGATGCTTCCTGTAACTTCAACTTTTGTACTTGGGTCTTTAAACATTACACTATAGCCCTCTAACTTCCCAACCAAAGCCTCATTATCGCCTAACTCTCGCCAAGAACCTGGATAATTTAACAATAATACATCTGTGCCCTGTGTACCATAATCACTTACTGTGGCTCCGTTAATAGCTTGTCCAATATACCAATACCTTAGTTCTTCGACATAAGTCCACTCTGATTTAATATCTTGATTAACACCACCTCCTATGATTACTGAAGATGGTAAATCAGTAGTGTTTTGAATAGTTAATTGCTCTGCATCTGTACAACTTACACTTCCTAATATATCAACACGTGCTCCAGCTTGAATTGTTAAACTTGCATCTTTTTGTATCTCTATATTATTACAATACACATGCCCTAGTGCTGAAACAACAGGCTTATTAGTTGTGTTTGTTATAGTAACATCTGAACCTGAATGTGGCACTTCAAAAGTACTCCAATTACCAGCCTTAAACCAATCTGTATCTATGTCGCCTGTCCATGAAAATGCAGGCGGTTCCGATTCTGAACCGAAGGTAAAGTAATGATAAGCTTCTCCTGCTTTATACCCGAACTCTAAATAATTTTGTAATTCAACAGTACCTGAATTATTATCGCCCGTTATATTACTAACAGGTAAAACATCCCATTCTTCTCGAACATTACCTGAGCCAGTATTATCAGCCCAATTTACTATTTGCACATCGCTTGCATCAACACCGCTAAGGGCATCCCACCTAAAAGTTACTTTTGCAAGTGCTCCCTCGTATGGAGCAGATAACTGCCAGTGTTCGCTATTACTAACAAACTTTACATCATCTGATATAATAGTATGGTCTTTACCTTGACTATAATATTGTGCATCCCAGTAGCCTAAAGACCCACCTTGCGGAAGCACTTTGATATAACCATAGCGATACCCATCTCCCAGTGGGTAAACAAAACTACTGCCAGATACTATATATTTTCTTACTTTTCCGGAAACATAAGAGTCATTACTACCTCCTGTAATAATATCACTAGAATGAGAGCTTAAGGTTAAGGTCGATCCATTTGCAATATCTATTATTCCATTTTTGAGTTTCAGCTTATTCTTTATTTCAATATTACTATTGACATTTACCCCTTTTAGATTATCAATTTCGAAGTTGTAAAATGCATTACTTGCTGAAAATTCACTATCAATATTTTGAGTTGTACTTCCCACAAAAGAAGTTGTTCCTTGGTTAGCTTCAAATACACCACCGTTTATTAAATTTAAATCACCGGCAATATAAAGCACTTCATTGTATTCGTTTGATAATGTAGCACCATCAATGGTCAAGGCACCGCCCACGACAACATCATTATTGGGCAATCTACGTTTACCAGAACCTGAGAATATAACATTATTAAAGACGGGTAACTCACTCATTACGTCATAATCTGAACTACCATAATATTCAACAGTTCCTCCAATTGCATCAATAAAGGCGTCGTAAGTTCCTGCTGGCAAAACTCCACCATCAGTAATTTTTATAGTCCCTGTTCCACTTACCGTTCCTAAACGATGCCCATGAGTTGATCCAACATCTATAATTCCAGTTCCTTCAATATAGGTTCTGTACGCAACCTTACTTGGTGTAGCAGGTAAAGTAATATCATGTTCTATATAAACAATTGCCCCCGAAGGCCCTCCTGCCGGGATCATAACACCAGCTGCACCTTTATCTCCTGTAACAGGATCATAGGTTGCCCAAACACTTTCATCCCCCCAGTTACTACCTCCTTTCATAGTAATATATGAAGGTAAGACATCTGGAATAGCATCGGGCTCACCCGCAGTATAATCACCATCAATCACCAACTCATCAGCACCTGTCCAACTATATTTTATTTGATCATTAGTAATATCAATACTTCCATCTGACTTATTCCACTCATCAGAAGTTAATAAGAGCTTGGCATTAATATATTTACTCTCATCCCCCAATGCATCTGCATTCTCATATTGCATAACAACATCTGCTGATAATCCTGAAACTTGATCTGCATCTAAAGTCCAATTGTATTGTAGAACCCGAGTAGGATCTAACACACTAACGTGAGCTTCATTAGCAGCTTTTACTCGTATAGAACCATCATTTGCAGTATTAGCACTAACATCTAAATTTACAGGCGTATATTTTCCAAAAGATCCAATTGGATAAACAAACTCTCCTAAAAATGATGACGGAAAAAATTTCTTGATCCCTGCATCAGTAAAGGATAAGTTGGTTTGCACCATATTACCAGCACTAAAACCTGTTAAACCATCACTAGCATCTACAATAATAGCCTCATCATTAATTACAAGTAAATTCCGACCAATATCAAAGATACCATTAGTCAACTTTAACTTTTTACCAATTGCAAAAGCCGATGATTGTGTAGGTAAATTAACTCCTGCTGCATTATCGATTGTTAATACATCAATATTTCCACGTCCTTGAATACCTTGTAATTCTGAACCTCCCATTACAAGACCATCACCATTTTCAGTTACAAAATGGCCGTTATTAACCACATCGCCTTTAGCAATAATGGTGTTAGTATTTGTATTGATGGAACCATCCTCAAGCGTTAAGAAACGATTCACTTCAACTCCTTCTGTCTCCATACCCAACTCACCCGTTCCGCTAATTTTGGTTAAATCGTAGAACAATGTAGATGTAGCAGTACCACTAATGGTCTGATCGCCTTCTCCCGTCATAAATACCGCACCAGTACCCGGTGCAAAGGTTCCATTATTGGTGATATCTCCCTCTACATATAAGTACAAGTCGTTGGCATCAAAAGTAGAATTAGTTCCAATTATCAAACTCTCCTCTAAAGTAAGTGCACTCGTATATAATTTAGCAATGGCATTACTTTCTGCAGCCAACTCAATACTATTTATCGGTTGATTTGCATTAATTCCAAACTCACCAGAAGCATCTATTACAAAACCTGAACCTGCAGCTACATTAACCGTTTCGGGATGATAATATATAGATGGTACCGAGGTACTACCGTTATTATTGCTAATAGTAATAATATCGTCTGAAGTTTGAGAGAAAGAGCTACCTGCACCCATTATTTCGAACATTCCTCGACTATTTACTCCAGCACTTTGAGTTCCAATATTTACAATACCTCCATTTTGCACAAAACTCAATATGCCATTATCGCTTGTTGCATTACGGCGCAGTTGTGAGCCAACATTTAAGATCGCTCCCGAACTAACACTCAACAAAGCATTCCCAGAAGCTGAGTACTCAATATGACGAATAGTCGCCAGCTGCGCCCCGTTTTCAAGATATAAACTACCATCTAATTCAATACCAGAATTAGTTGAGGATGTACTTACTTTTGCCCCATTATCTACCCGCAAGGTGGCACCTGCCGGAATTGGAAAATCATAAGCCCCGGAATTATTTAATTCTAGATCGATACTGCTATTATTAAGATGGCACTCGCCCGATTGTAAAACCAAAGACTTAGTCGCATCATTAGCTGGGCCATTTAAACTAAAACCAGCCGTAAACTCCACCTTCTCTGCTGCTGGCTTATCGGTGTAAACTCTGTAAAAATCGATAGTTCCTGCACCCGAAATACGAACGGAGTTATTACCTTGAAATACCACGTTAGCCTTTTTATTTGAAGAGAAATCTAGTTTTGATCCATTAACAGTAATAATATTGCCTTCTAAGTAAATATTATTCTCGGCACCACCTCCTTCAATAGTACCCATACCTGTAAATTCTATATCTCCTCCGACATACGTATGATGTGTACTCTCAACCGATAAAGAAAGTGTTCCGGTATTTACCTTCAGGTTACCAGCAATATTTAATTCACCATTATAAATATTTGTAATATTAAACTGCGCATCATCAACGTATAAATCACCTAACACAAGTACATCACCATTGCTTGGTGTACTTTTTATGCCACTCCCTGATATCGTAAGGGATGGATAATAAGCAACTTGAGATGCTGCTGGTAAAGTATAGTTACCAATCCCTGTAAACTCAATGGTCGCGCCTGGGGTATCACTCAGCTCTCTATGATCACCTTTTATAATGTTATTTGGGCCATAATCAACGGTATTCTCATACACCAATCTTCCAGATCCCTTTACTATACCAATATCAACATTATCAATTGGAACAAAAGGATTCCATTCATCCTGATAATATGTCGAACTCACAAATAGAGTCCCATTAATCTCCACTTGAGAAGCTGCTTCGTTGTTAGTATCTATAGTAACAGTATGGCCTGCTTGAACAATAGCAATATCATATGCCCCAGGAGTCCCCGAAACCCAATTTGTTCCATTATAATACTCCCAACTACTAGAAGCCCATGTGTGATCTCCTGTACTCCTATAGACCTTAACTGCTCCTATTGGGATTTGCCCATTCCCATTATCAGTAGCTGCTGTATAATCACTATCAATGAGCTTTACATAAGCAAAATTATTCGTAGTGTAATCATACGTAAGCGTAGTTCCTCCATTAAGTTTTTTCCCAACGGACCACTCATAATTATCTAAGAATGCCGGACTTAAATTCTTAACACTCTTAGAAGACGTAAATTCTAATTGAACATGACTATCTTCTAACCCATCAAAACCAGAAGCTTTAGTCTTCCAATAATACGCCAACACACTCCCCTTTTCATTAGGATCTGTTGACGGGTGAGTATTATTAACCGGAATGACAGTAAATAATCCATTGGTTGAAACTGATTGCCCTGCAAATGATTTCACAACAACAGTCGAATAATCACTACTAGATGTTCCAACATGATAGCTTGCTATAGTTTTAGCAGTTGTAGGCACATCAAATTCTAGAGTCAATCCGCCATCTGAGGCATTCCCATCAGTGTAGAAATATCGAGCACTAGTAGCATTTGAAATATCGCCTGTAACGGTTAAATTATATGTACCAAGACTTACTTTACCAGTGCCTCCATTATAGAAATCAAAATTTGCTACATTGACATCCGTAGCCAATGAAAGTGTGGATACATTAACGCCAAGCCTTATATTCCCAAAATTAAATTCCTTTCCGAATTTACCTTGTAATGTAGGCGAAGAGCCCGTTAACTCAAGCCCTCCATTACCAGAGGATGTTAAATCGCCATCGGAAATGACAATACCTCCGGTAACTGTTGGCCAGTAATCTACCGGGTCAAACGCACCTCGTTGCACGCTTAAAGCACCGACAATATTAACATTATCATCACCCCCCATTGCTACCGTATAATATTGCCCATCGGCAGGGTGTTTGTCTTTATAAATATATAAACCTGGTAAACTCAAAATGCTCCCTGTTATATTATTTATGGCACCATCCTGCGCTCCATTAAAAAGCAAACTACCGGTTTGATTATAAGTACCTGCAACATTAAATGCTCCTCCAATTTCAATAGGACATTTTTTATCGCCAAATAAAGCTCCGCTCTCAATGGTAAAATCATTTATAATAGTTTGACCACCAGGCCATGAATCACTATGCTCTCCTCCCTGAGCATGCGTAACATAAACCCCTTGAGAGGACGTGCCACCTGCGACGATGAAATTATAAAATGGTGCGCTGGAATGAATGTAAAAATCACGTGATGTTGTTTCCATCGCCACCTTTACTGTACCTCCGGTAACATTATAGTTGCCGGCATCTGAATTAATAAATATACCAGTAACATGATCACTATTAGCATATCTAAAAATCATTTCACCTCCTAACATTGCAAATGTATCATCTGCATCCAACAATGAAAAAACGGCATTAGCTCCATCCCCTCCCCAATCATTGTAAAATGCACTTGGTTCAAAAAAATCAACAATACCTCCACTCTGTACGTATGCTATTGGCGTATCTCCATCACGGCGCTTTAAAGCTGTGGTATACACATTACCACCTTCAACAACCACACGAGAGGTTACACCCGTTGTTTCACGATAGGTTAAACCTGATGAGTTTTTAGGCGTAGTTAAAGTACCTGACGAGACTTTCAATTCTCCTAAGATAGAAATACCCGTATGATCAGTTGCAGAACCTAAAGCTTTTGATGTTATTACATCTGCCCCATTAATCCACAACCTTCCTGTTTCTGGTATAGTAAATTCCTTAGGTTCACTACCGTTTATATTTTCCCCTAAACGGTCTATCTTAATATTATCACCTAGTTGTAGCGTACCATTTTCTATAACTAATGGAAGACGTTCGTATCCTTTAGAACCATCTGCATTATCGCTGGTCGATCCTGTTACAGGGCCGAATAATTTAAAGTTATTAATATTATTTGCACTTATAGTTACTCCAAATGTTTTATCACCACCTTTATTTACAAAAATGCGATACAAGTTTGTAGTGCCATTACAAATCAATTGATTATCAGTAGAACCCAAAAAATTAAGCTTAACTGCACTATTTGCTGGTTCTGAATATTGAGCTCCATCAGTAAAATTTACAGTACCATTATTAATGAAATCACCATAAAGCTCTAGAGTATGATATCCACTTGCTCCAGGATCATTTGCTGTAACCAATTGCCCTCCTGCTTCAACAACTAAATCACCATATATCTTAACTTTTGCTAGACCATTGTTCCCACCTATGACTACTTTACCTGATTTAACAGTTAAGTTACCATTAACTGTAAGTTCTTTATTAATGGTTAACCTTCTATCCCCTGTAAGGTCTATAAAATCAACCTCGACATTGAAAAACTCCTCATCCGAAGGCCATGGATAATCATTATAATAAACCACCGTTCCTTCACCTTGTCCCTTAGTTATAAAATGAACACGGTCTCCAATAGGGAAATTATTCTTTCCTAACAGAATTTTACCTCCCCCTCTAATTGTTGTGAAAGTCGATTGCTCAGTACTCCTAAAGTCTAAACGCCCATCGACAGTAAGCACACCACAGGTAACTGATATATTTCTAGCTGTTCCTCCATTATTAGCAGCATTGTATTCATCATTACCATCCGGCATCGTGATAGTTTTACCTGATAGTATAACTATATTATCCGATGTTAATTGAGGGTAAGTATTCCCCGGGTTAACAGAAACCGCTCCAGCAGGATCTAATGTCCAGATTGTAGGGTCATCCCAATCACCACTAGCGAGTGTATACCAAGTTTCCGCAAAAGTGTTTACGCTTACTAATAAGAAAATAGAGATCAATATAACCTCTCTTACCTTACCCAAAAAATTAGGTTTAATCATTATTCTGTTTTTTTTATAAATCCAATATCACAAGCAATTTCACATTTTATTTTATAGTTGTAGGTAGTATGTGTTTAAGCCTTTATACATAATAACTTCACAAAAGTTTCATAAATAGCGCATAAAAACAACTACTAGCACCTAAGGTAAATTAACCCAAAGCACAAAGTTTTTATGAACAATCCAAATAACACCACCAATAAACTATTTTCTTAGATATAATGACTACAAAATAATTAACGTTAGTTTTATTTTAATTGAAAAGTCCCCACTTCTCTCACACTAAGCCAACAGGTATTAGAATAAGAAATCGCCAATATTGTTTAATTAACTAGTCGATTTTCATGTTAAAAAACCCTAATAAAAGTCCACTATCACTAATTGATATATGAGAAGTTTTTATTACAAAAAACCTTCACATAAGGTATATATCTAGATACTAACTCATTAAACTCTAGTTCATCTTTTACCCTGCGAATTTCGTTAATTGCTTATCAAAGATTGGATTCTCAAGACGAGCCAAATCAGGATCATTTTCTAAAATTACCTTCACTACATTACGTGCTTACGGTATCAGCTGTGTATTGTAGAGAAATTGTTTTTATTGATAAGTATTTTTGAATTAAGTAATCTAATAAAACTCCATTTGATAATATAGGAAGGCACTATCCTCTATTTTAGCATTAGCATAAAATACACAATACATATTTAACAAGGTAAAATTCTACTCGGTTATCAAAAAATGTCGCATTGGGTGTTGAAGGGGGTACACTCGTACCTGCATCGTAGCATCTTCGGATGTTTATTGGGTATTTATTGGATGTTCTTCGGTCCTATAGAAACCAATAAACAACCAATGAATAACCGACCAAGGTACGACGATGCCCCGTTCCAGACCCCTACAGGCCGATTTTTCAGAAAAATTCGGTCCAGAAGAAATATTCATTTCCAAGGCTTTTAAGCTCTATTATTAACAATATGAGTCCATACCATTAAAAAACAAATTGGTGCAAAAATCGTCCAATAGTTACCAAGCGAAAAAAGGGATATAAGTTATAAGTGTTAAATGATAAGTTATAAATCGCTTTCAGCGTTAATAACTTAACTAATGAGACTCCAGTTCATTTTCTGCCTAGCCAGCTTAGTAAGCTGTTTGTTTAGTATTTGATTTTCGGGTTTT
Organism: Saccharicrinis aurantiacus; assembly: GCF_947489045.1. Taxonomy (NCBI): domain Bacteria; kingdom Pseudomonadati; phylum Bacteroidota; class Bacteroidia; order Marinilabiliales; family Marinilabiliaceae; genus Saccharicrinis; species Saccharicrinis aurantiacus. The sequence goes on along the minus strand of NZ_CANLCN010000007.1, from coordinate 95,913 downwards.
ATTAAATCTGGATCATTTTCTAAAATTACCTCCACCACATTGCGTGCATGCTGCATGAGTTGGGCATCGCGGGTTATATTGGCAATTTTTAATTCAAAGGGAAGTCCGCTTTGTTGGGTACCTTCTAGGTCACCTGGGCCACGTAGTTTCATATCTGCTTCAGCTATCTCGAAACCATCATTTGAATCCACCATAATGCGCATCCGTTTTTTGGTATCCTCACCCATTTTATAGCCCGTCATTAATATGCAATAACTCTGCTCAGCACCTCTACCAACTCTTCCGCGTAACTGGTGTAACTGCGAAAGACCAAAGCGCTCTGCACTTTCAATAATCATTACCGAGGCATTAGGTACGTTAACGCCCACCTCTATTACGGTAGTTGCCACTAATATTTGTGCTTTACCGCTGGCAAATTCTTGCATGGCAGTATCTTTCTCGGCAGGTTTCATTCGCCCATGCACCATGGTGGTTTTAAATTCAGGAAATGCACTTTGCATATACTCTAAACCTTCAGCAAGGTTTTTAAAGTCCATTTTCTCTGATTCCTCAATTAAAGGATAAACCACATAAACCTGGCGACCTTTTGTTATTTCGCCTTTTATAAACTGATTTAAGTTATTTCGCTTATTATGAAAATAGTGCTTTGTTTCAATGGGTTTACGCCCTGGCGGAAGCTCATCGATAACGGATACATCTAAATCGCCATAAACCGTCATGGCGAGTGTACGAGGAATTGGAGTTGCCGTCATCACTAATACGTGTGGCGGAATACTATTTTTACGCCATAACTTGGCGCGTTGCGCTACCCCAAAGCGGTGTTGCTCATCCACAATCACCATACCTAGGTTTTTAAATTGCACCACATCTTCAAGCAAGGCGTGTGTACCAATTAAAATTTGCAACTCTCCGCTTAATAACTCTGCATGTATCTGTTCGCGCTCTTTCTTTTTGCTCGAACCAGTTAATAACTTCACGTTTATTGGCATCTCTTTTAGCATCTCCTGAATAGATTCCAGGTGTTGCGATGCCAATATTTCCGTAGGTGCCATTAAACAAGCCTGAAAATTATTATCCAAAGCGATAAGCATCACCATGAGTGCCACCATTGTTTTTCCGCTACCTACATCGCCCTGCAGCAGGCGATTCATTTGATGCCCTGTACCTACATCGTTTCTTATTTCACGAATTACTCTTTTTTGAGCACCTGTAAGTTCAAAGGGTAAATTATTAAAGAAAAACTGATTAAATATATCACCAATCTTTCCGAAAATATGTCCTTGTATATTTTTACTGCGCTGTGTTTTTTGCTTTAATATATTGAGTTGTATATAAAATAACTCTTCAAACTTTAAGCGAAATTGTGCCTGCTCCAACAACTTAGCATCAGTTGGGAAATGAACCGTACGAAGAGCACTATCTAAAATCATTAAATTATATTGCTTCACAATATAAGCTGGTAATGTTTCAGAAATGGCTCCCTTAAAAGATAGAAATATACCTTGCTGCATCTTCTGAATAGCTTTTGAATTCAAATAGCTATTCTTCATTTTTTCACTGGTATTGTAAAAGGCTTGTAAGGCCGAAGCTATTTTAGGTTTGCTTTCATCCACCTTCTCCATCTCAGGGTGCACAATACTATATGTGCCTTTAAATGCAGACGGTTTTCCAAAAATGATATACTCCGATTTGGCATCAAGTATTTTCTTCATCTTATCGATATACTTAAACCAAATCAATTCAAGCACTCCGGTTCCATCGGTAAATTTGGCCACCAAACGCTGTCCTTTTCCTGTACCAACTGTATTTAAAGAGGCTACTTTACCTTTTAGCTGAATATGTGATGCTGAATTATCAATTTCTCTTATCAAATAAGTACGGCTTCTATCCACATACTTGTACGGAAAATGATACAACAAATCCTCGTAAGACTGAATTTTCAGTTCACGCTTTAGTACCTCTGCCCTTTTGGGTCCAACGCCTGGCAGGTAAGTTATATCTAATGTGGATAAGTCGCTCACGCTTTAAAATTAATGATAAGTTATAAGTGTTAAGTTATAAACGCCTTCTTAAGTTATAAGTGTTAAATGATAAGTTATAAACGCTTACTTCATGTAAAGCAATTTATAACTTAGCACTTATAACTTTTTTAAATTTGCTTTTGATGTGATTATTATTTTGGTGATTAAACTAATTACTTCAGTTGCGTCTTTATTTATCGAATTGTACATATCCTCTGACAAATAGGAGGTTTCCTTCAATAAGTCGAGCCAATATTTAGTTTCATTAATTTCTTTTTGTGCTATTGCCATCTTATGAATAAAGTCTGCTTTCGATTCTGCAAACTCAGCCTCCCTAATCATAGCTCCAACACTTGTACCGCTTCTTAATATTTGTTTTGAAAGTATATATTCATTTTGCTCTTTAGTTAAGTACTTATACAACTTAACTATCCTAATTGCAAAACTAAAACTCTTATCCCTAACAATACTAGCTGCCATACATTTTTAAAATTAATGATAAGTTATAAGTGTTAAGTTATAAACGCCTAGATGATGTAAAGCAATTTATAACTTAACACTTATCATTTATAACTTCATTACAGTGAAACTGTAATAGAGCCACTCGCCTTTTTAGCGATGGCACGTGCTTCTTCTACTGAGTTTGCACGGGCTAAACAAACGCCCATGCGGCGCTCTCCGTCAACTTCTGGTTTACCGAATAATCGCACCTGTGTGTTTTCTTGAGTTAAGGCAGAATCTAATCCTGAAAAAGTAACCTGATTAGAAGTTCCTTTTACCATGATAACACTACTTGCTGATGGACCGTGAAATGCAATATTTGGAACTGGCAATCCTAAAATAGCTCTTACGTGTAATGCAAACTCACTAAGATCTTGAGATATCATAGTTACCATTCCCGTATCGTGCGGACGCGGAGATAGTTCACTAAAATATACCTTATCGCCTTTAATAAAGAATTCTACACCAAACAAACCCCATCCGCCTAAAGCGCGTACTACTTTCTCAGCAATTGTTTTAGCTTCGGCCAATGCTACGTCTGTCATTACCTGTGGCTGCCACGATTCTTGATAATCGCCCCCTTCTTGTCTGTGGCCAATAGGCTCGCAAAACGAAATCCCATCAACATGGCTTATGGTTAAAAGCGTTATTTCATAATCAAAATCAACAAAACCCTCAATAATTACTCTATCGCTATTTCCTCTTCCTCCTTCAATGGCGTAAGTCCAAGCATAATCAAGATCGGCATCACTTTTAGCAACACTTTGCCCCTTACCCGACGAGCTCATTATAGGCTTAATCACACAAGGATATCCAATTTCAGCAACCGCCTGATTAAACTCCTCACGACTACCTGCAAAACGATAAGGCGAAGTAGACAAGCCTAACTCCTCAGCTGCTAAAGTTCTAATTCCCTCACGGTTCATAGTTAACTTTGTAGCATTAGCTGTAGGTATTACATTAAAACCCTCATCTTCCAATTCTAATAATGTATCTGTTGCAATAGCCTCAACTTCAGGAATAATAAAATCAGGTTTCTCAGCTCTGATAATTTCAGCCAATCGTTCTCCATCAAGCATCGAAGCCTCGTAAGAACGGTGTGCCACCTGCATTGCCGGAGCATTTTTATATTTATCAACCGCTATCACTTCAACGCCATAACGCTGTAATTCAATCGCTACTTCTTTCCCTAGCTCCCCTGAGCCCAATAAAACGGCTTTTTTACTTACCGCCGATAAAGGTGTTCCTATTACAGTCATCTTAATTATTTTAATTGGGTATAATTTCTGCAAAAATAAGTTATAATTATGGTTTTGCAATAGAAGCTCCTAATTTACACACTCAAAGCAAAAAGTCTCTCTTCTCTTCTCTTTTGTCTAAATTTTTGAGGGCAGTTAAAGTGGCTATCCGTTATAGCAAGCACAATGCTTAGCTCTTTTTATATAGTCGCTGCGTGGGCTTCCTGAGGTCGCCTACGCCCTCCTTATAAAAAGGCCAAGCAATGCACTTACTGCCACTTCTATCCACACTGCGTCGCCAATATCAAGAACAGGAGCATAAGGAATAAATTACTGCCAACCCGCACCGCTGACAGAAACGGCAGCCCTTTGTTATTTTGCCATAGTGGCGCTTGTTAAGCGGATGCGACAGGGGAGCACACGCATTAACTAGTAACACTTAGGTAAAATAATAAAGGCTATAGTGGATGGCGGCTTAAGGTGCCCACAAAACTATTTAGTTCTTATACTTACATTGGTATACAATTGATATTTGTGCCGAATGACTATCTTTGACAAAATTTTAGATGAATGAATAATAACGACATATTAAAAAACCTTAGGTTCACACTAAACCTGAGAGATGAACATACTGTTGAGTTACTTAAATCGGCTGGTATTGAAGTGCCTTTAGAGGAAGTGAAAGCTTGGTTTTTGAGTGATGAAGACGAAAAATATAAATCGCTATACGATATAAAATTATCAGCCTTTTTAAATGGTGTTATCATTATGAAACGAGGCAAGCAAGATGACAAGCCTGTTATTAACGAAAAAAAGCTGAACAACAACATCATACTTCGAAAGCTAAAAATTGCTTTTAACTTGAAGGATACGGATATGTTGGAAATTCTGAAGGTGGCTGATTTTGAGATTAGCAAACACGAGCTGAGTGCTTTTTTCAGAAAGCCAGGTCAAGGACAATATAGAACTTGCAAAGACCAGATTTTACGACGCTTTTTATTTGGTCTTCAAAAATGGTTGAGCTTTAACAGACCTGCTCCTAAAAAATAAAACATATGCATAAACTTGGCAAAGTTGGTTTAGCCCTTGGTGGCGGAGGTGCAAAGGGATTGGCTCACATTGGCGTATTACAAGCCATTGAAGAGTTTAAAATTCCGATTGATATTGTATCTGGCACTAGCATGGGTTCAATAATTGGGGTACTATATTGTGCTGGCTTTTCGCCAAGGGAAATGCTACAAATTCTTCATGATGAGAAGGTGTGGAATTGGTTTAAAATAGATTTATTTAAAGGTGGTTTTGTAAACCTAAATACTGTAGAAAAGAATTTATTTAAACACATTAAGCACAACGAGTTTGAGCAACTAAAAACGCCGCTTATGATTGCGGTTAGCAACCTACACTCGGGCAAAGCTAAAGTGATAAGCGAAGGAAACCAACTTTTAAAGTGGGTTATTGCAAGCAGCAGTGTACCTGTTATTTTTACGCCTGTTGAAATAAATAATGCCCACTATTCTGATGGTGGTATTTTTATGAATTTACCCTCTAACCCTTTGGTTTTAAATTGCGATACGGTTATAGGTTCAAACGTTGTTGCCGATTCTAAGATTGATGAAATATCGAACCCAAAAGATGTTGCTGAGCGTGTTTTTAACTTATCCATCATTCAAAACCTCAGAATTAGTAAAACCTACTGCGACTATTTTATTGAGCCTCCAACCTTAGTTGATTATTCGATGTGGGATTTTAATAAAATGGACGAAATAGTTCAGCTTGGCTACTATGCTGCAAAAAAAATAATTAAGAAAAAGATACTTCCCGACCTCGAATAAATTATTTACAGTGAATAGATACAAACTAAAAGCTTACGTAAAACACAAACGAAGAGCCAAATACCGAAAAGGCCATAGAATACATCCGCCTTTTGCATTTAATTTAGTTCGCAACATTTTCTTCGAAAAGCATCCTTACTATCATTTTGATGAGATTAGTGAGGTACGTAAAGCTTTATTAAGAAATAAAGAAACCATAGAGGTAAGTGACTTTGGTGCAGGCTCAAAAGTTTTTAAATCGAATATTAGACAGATTGCCAAGATTGCTAAATACAACACAACTCCTCAAAAACAAGGCGAATTAATTTCGAGGTTGGTATGCCACCTTAAGCCAAATAATATAGTAGAGCTTGGCACATCCTTAGGAATAGGCACCTTATATTTAGCGAAACCAAATTCAAAAGCAAACATACACACCATTGAGGGTTGCCCAGCTATTGCTAAAGCTGCTCAGAATACTTTTGCACAATCGAAGGTTAAAAATATAACGCAACATATTGGCAGTTTTAAAGAGGAATTACCCAAAGTATTAAACAAGCTTGATAAAGTAGACTTGGTTTATTTTGATGGCCATCATAATTATGAGGCTACGGCAAATTACTTCAAAATGTGTTTGCCACACGCAAACGAATCAGCACTATTTATTTTTGATGATATCAACTGGTCGAAAGAAATGACCAAAGCATGGAATGAAATAATAGCTCATAACGAAGTTTCTGTATCTTTTGATTTGTTCCGTTTCGGATTGGCTTTTATTAACATGAATGTTCGCAAGCAACACTATAAAGTATCTTGGCCATAAAGGATACAGTTATGATAAAAAACTCAATCAAAACATTAACTTTACACATCTAACAATTACATTTATGAGTAAGCCCGTTATAGAAATTAAAGACATTATTAAACATTACGAAGTTGGAACACAAGTTGTAAAGGCCCTGAGAGGCGTTACTGTTCAAATCAACAAAGGAGAGTATGTAGCTATAATGGGTCCTTCTGGTTCTGGTAAAAGTACCCTCATGAATGTAATAGGGGCTTTAGATACTCCTTCTGGCGGGCAATATATTTTAAACGGTACAGATGTTAGTCACCTAACAGATGAAAAGCTTGCCGAAATTAGAAATAAAGAAATTGGCTTTGTTTTTCAAACCTTCAATCTACTTCCCCGCTACACAGCTCAAGAAAATGTAATGCTCCCCCTTATTTATGCAGGAGTTTCAAAACCCGATAGAATTGAGCGTGCTAGCCAGGTTATTAACAAAGTAGGACTGCAAGAACGCGCCTCACACAAACCCAATGAAATGTCGGGTGGACAGCGCCAACGTGTTGCTGTTGCGCGTGCATTGGTAAATAACCCATCCATAATTCTGGCTGATGAGCCAACCGGAAACCTTGATACCAAAACGTCTGTAGATATTATGCGCTTATTTGGCGATATTCATGCATCAGGAAACACCATAATATTAGTTACTCACGAAGAAGACATTGCCCAACATGCCCACCGCATAATCAGACTTAGAGATGGCGTGGTTGAAAGCGATATAGTTAACAAAGAGGTTGTTGTATTGCAATAGTCAATATGCTTTAAGTAACAATCCCAAATTTTACTGTTTTTTCTAAATTTCTAGTTAGTAAAGCTAATAAATCAATTAGCCATTATGATAAACTTTTTATAATGTTTAGTGTTTGATGGATAGAAACAAACAGTAAAACAATGAGTAAAAGTTTAGTATATACAAAAACAGGCGATAAAGGTAAAACGAGTTTAATTGGGGGCACAAGGGTTCCTAAAAACCACTACAGGCTCGAAGCATACGGAACGGTTGATGAGCTTAATACCTTTATTGGGATGATTAGGTCATATGAACTTGATGAAGTTACCGACAAACAAATTATCGATATCCAACACAAGCTCTTTTATATTGGGGCCTTTCTTGCTACTGATTCAAACGTTACTGATTTACGAGAAAAAATAAAGTATGACGAGGCAGTAATTGAAAAGCTTGAAAGCGAAATGGATCGCATGGAAAGCGAGCTTCCTCCCATGAAGTATTTTGTGCTACCAGGCGGTCATCCTGCAGTTAGTTATTGTCATATTTCTCGTACCATTTGCCGACGAACCGAAAGAAGAATATTAAGCATGATGGAAGAGAGTGAAATTCACCCTTGGGTGATCAGATATGTTAACAGATTATCTGATTACTTATTTGTTTTATCTCGATATTTATCAAAATATTACAATATAAATGAAATTCCATGGGTTCCAGAGTTGTAAGTTTTTACTTTTTTTCTATATTCGCAGAAAATACAAATAATAATTACATAATAATAAACTATAAAAATTTCAGGGTATGTATTGGACACTAGAACTAGCATCGAAATTAGAGGATGCACCCTGGCCTGCTACAAAGGACGAGTTGATTGATTTTGGCATTCGCTCTGGAGCTCCATTAGAAGTCATTGAGAATCTTCAAGAAATTGAAGATGAGGGAGATGTTTATGAGAGTATCGAAGATATCTGGCCAGACTATCCGAGTAAAGATGATTTTTTCTTTAACGAGGATGAGTATTAAGCTCAAAAAAACTACAAAGGAGGCAAATGCCTCCTTTTTTTATGTTGTAAATCGTAATTACCTAGCTATTCCTTAAAGTCATCGTAGGTATTATCAAGGTTATACTCTGTCCTATCCTCTCCTCTATCAAATTTGGGCAGTTCCTCCCATGTGAAAATATCAGTATATACCTTAGGCCTAAAAACATCGAGCCAATAAAAGCCCACTAACTTTGTATTTTCAGGCACAACCAATTGCGTTGGATTCATAGTACCATTTGGAGAAACACGCATTATAATACGCTCTAATTGTCGCTCCTTAAGCTTTATGGTCATATTACTACATTCCGCCTTATTTAAGCCAATAACCACCTCATCATCCATCGGATAATATATGGTTTGTGCATTACCATTCACATCAATTTTATAAAGCTCATTGTTCTTTACAAAACCAGTCATTTCTTTACCCTTAATCTGATTGTAAGAACCAGTATCTTCCTCAGAAATAATAAAAGCTCGATTTAATAAATCTACCCTATCCATTACTCCATCCTTACTGTACATTTTAATTACATCAGCAGTCAGCTGGTTACCCAATGACCACATTATAGGGTCGTAATAAAAAGTATTGGTAGAATCTCTGGAATCAAATACCATGGAGTCGCATCTACCTTGTATATCGCGCCTAAAATACTTTACGTGTCTGTATGCTTTTATAAGCTTTTCGCCTTCCTCCTCTTCAATAGGGACTGCTTGAAGTGTATCACCATGCAAATACAGCGTGTCTAACTCATAAATCTGTATCATTAAGGCATCTTCGGTAGCTAAAGCGTACTTGGTTTGCTCGTTATAGTAACCGTACTCCCCTTTTATTATGGTATTATTAATAGTATCGTGTAATTCCATACTATTAAAAACTTCCCCTAAACCAGTATTACGATTGTAGTAGATTGTATCGCCATAAAGGGTTTGCTCGCCTTCAACGTAGGCATTTTCTCTAAGTACTCCAAAATCTTTTGCAGTATCATAATAACCATCCTCAGCATAAATTGTATTGCTATCACTAACAATAAAGGTTGGCCCTTCAATACGCGCTATTTCGGTAATTGTGTTGTATTTTAAAGTATCAGAAAACATAGTGTATTTAGGGTTCACCACTTCAACACTATCTTTATAAAATACATCTTCGGTATCGGGGTAGTAATAGCCTTCTTTACTAGTTAAAACAGTTTCTTTATTAACTGTTTTTCCATCATTAAAATAATAGGCTATATTATTTATTCTATCAAAATCGAGAAACTCTGTAGTTAATGTTGTCTCTTTATTTTGCAATTTAACATCACCTCGCACTTTTGCTAAACTAGTTTGTCCATCATAATCTAACGTATTTCCCCACAAATTTAAGGTGTCATTTTGGATAATATGAACATTACCTATTGCGTATATTCTATTGGCATTTTCGTATTGATAAGCGGTATCGCAATACATTAAAGCACTACCGTGTTTAAACTCAACATTACCTATTAAAACACGAACATCAGCACCGAATTTCACTTCATTATGACGTAAAAAATCAGCATGTTTAATATCTACTTTCTTTTGAGCTACAACATTAGTCGCAATAACAGTAAAAAGAATCAGTAGGAATAACACCTTGTTTTTGATTCCGCTACCATTTACACAATCACTCTTCATTATTGAAGTATTACTTTAATAGAAAAAAAGCCCTCGCTTAAGACAAGGTTTTTATTTAATCCAGTTTTTAAAGTCGAAGCTGCAGCCAGCCCAATCTTCGTTGATGGTAATATAGGTTTCGAGCTGCTTTTGTCTTACCCAATCATCAATAGCATCACTACGTCTTTTTTCAGTCATAATGTTTTGTACTAATTGATAATCGTCTTTAAGATTGGCTCTATGTGGCTCTATTTTTTCTTTCTGTTTAATAATCACGTAAACATCTTTCGCCTTTTCATCCTTAATTTTAAAAGGTTCAGATACTTCTCCTTCTTTTAATCGTTGCAATTGTTTTGCCAAAGAAGGATCTTGAATAGCAGATAGTTCAAAACTTGACGATTGCGTTCGCATATTTACCATTAATCCACTATTGTTACGCGTTTCTTTATCCATACTAAAACGCAAAGCTGCCTCATCAAAAGACATTTTTTCATCGTCAATTAATCCCTTAATAGAATCTAAACGGGCAATTGCATCGTTATTGGATTGAGATGAAATTTTTGGCTTAAGAAGAATATGACGAACATGAATACGCTCCCCTTTTCTATCGACTAACTGGATGATATGGTAACCAAACTCTGTTTCAACTACCTTAGAAACCTTATCCTTTTCTTGTAAGTTAAATGCTACGTTGGCAAACTCAGGTACAAAAGTACCACGCGTACTCCAACCTAGGTCTCCACCTGTTGTGGCACTACCTGGATCTTCAGAATACAATACTGCTAAAGTTGAAAAATCTCTACCATCAGCAACTTGCTTTTGGAAATCGCGGAGTTTATTTTTTACAGCGTCAATTTCTTTTTGCTCAATTTTAGGATAAGCTGCGATTTTCTGAATTTGGTATTGAACAGGAACCATAGGTAAACTATCCTGATTTGTTTTACGATAGTAAGCACGTACTTGCGATGGTGTAGGTTCAATATTCTCAGTAATATTTCGCTGCATAGATTCCGTCATGATTTGCTCACGAACGGTTTTCATTTGCTCCTTTTTAATTTGTAATACCGATTTATTAAACCACTCTTCAAGTTTTTCTTTACCTCCGGCTCTGTTGATAAACTCATTCATACGTCTATCAACTTCGTTAATTACATTATTCTCACTCACCTCAACACTATCCAATATAGCTTGGTTCAACATCAACTTTTGAATCAATTGTTGTTCAAAAAGCTTACATTTTAAGTCTCCCTTAGCAGACATACCTTGCATAACTGCTTGTTGATATTGATATTCGACATCTGATTTAAGAATGGCATTATCACCAACAACGGCTATTACTTCGTCAATAATGTTTTTTTGGGCTTCAGCAGTAGTTCCTGCTATAAGAAAAGTAAGAACTACTAATAAAATATGTTTTGTTTTTAGCATCAGTATAATAAATTAAATCCAAGAGGTTTCCTTGTAATAAAGGCACAAATATAAGTAATATTAAATTAGTCGCTAATATTTAGTAAAGTTAAAAACTAGTTAAACTTTAAATGTAGAGGCAATTTCAGAAGTATCATAAAAACATTCTTTTTAAGCTTTTACAGAAAATTATTCATAGAACTTTATTTGTTTTTGCTCTAGGCCTTCTTCATAGAGTTCTTCTTCGAGATTTTGTATAAACTTAATTCTATTTTTATTTAATAAAATAGATTCAATCCTACCCTTTACAAATTCAACTGGTGCTAGCTCATTCTTGAGTTTATACTCGTTAATATAAAGGTAATAAACGTAGATAGAATCTTGAGTTTCGAATAATTCATTCTTTTTAAAGAAGCGAGAATCGTTAGGTACAGGCTCTGGCATCAAAGCATTAAACTTTGTTGTCTCGGTCCATTTATCAGCAAAATTCTCAAATTTATTGGCGTTTTGATAACAGTAAGCTTCAAGCGCTTTTACATCTTCTTCTTTATCTGATTTAAACAGAGCTTTTACAGTATTCAAGTTAGGCGCCGTTAACGGAACTTTAATAAACATACCTTTCACAATAGTTTGCTGCAGGGCAAAGTTATCCTTCATATCCTCAAAGTAGGCTTCAATTTCACTATTGGTAATATCGGGAGCATACTTTTGCTCTAGGAGTTTCTGCTGATATTTATGCACTAAGAGCGAGGCTCTATAATCTTCTAGTAATTGCGCCACATCTTTTTCTTTAGCCGATAAGTTTAACTCCGCTTTACGAAGAAGCAGCATTCTTTTCACCCATCGGGCAATATAATTTTGTGCAAAAGATGTACTATCTGCAACTGATAAGTTCTCAGGGATTGCACTCGACAATTCTTTCACTGTTAAAATGTAACTCTCAACTTGAGCTACAGGTTGTTGATTCTCAGTATCACTTTCTTGAATACAAGAAAACATGAACAATGAAAATGTGATATAAATACTAACGATTAATAACTTCATTATGTGTTGTTAAATATGGTATGCATGCAAATAATTATTTGCATTTAGTATGAGCAAAAAGCCTTATTATTTTAAGGCTTTTTTATTTACAATAGGATTGAATTTCTGCTTGAGAGCACTAAGCCACAGTGATTCCAATTCGGTTTGATAATCAGCAATAACCTGGCCTTTTGTTTCTTCAAGAGCTTTGTAAACTTTAGGAATTGTTTTCCCACGTGCAAAGCTATAAGGAAATTCTTTATCTACATTGCCTTCCGATTTTTTATCTTTCCAAATTTGAGCATCTACTGTTTTAAAGTCGCCTCGAGAAAAGGTTCCCTTCACCAATTTAATATTATTGGGCTCAGGCATTGCTGACTTAATGGAATCAAAATCAGATAAAATAGTGGATTTTGCTATTTTAATAAATGCTTTTTGATCCTTCTTTGACTTAAAAAATGCAATCTCACCTTGTATTTGTTCTGGCTCGTAATAGCTTTTAGAGTTGGCATTAAAATAGTTCTGTATTCCTATAGAATCTTCGTTAGCCTTATTCCAAATTTCAGCTTGACTAATCTCAAAAATCAATAACCCATCGTGATACTCATCAACCAAGAAGCGGTATTCTGGATACTTTTCTTCTAAATGTGCCTCCTCGTAACTCAAGATTTTTTCATCGGCAAAAGCCTCAAACATTGCATCAAATTCTTTTATTCTTTTGGCTTTGGTATAAGTTCTATTATCAATAATAAATTTTGCTAAATCAGCTCCTGTATAGCTTGAATCAGCCAAAGTAAATAAAATAGCATCTTCACTTTTCAATAGTTCAACGTAAGCCTCGTTGGATAGTTCAACGTAAGCCTCGTTGGATAAATCAGTACTTGTACCCTTATCTTTAACCAAGCTCATATTAGCCTCATTTTCGTTATATGAATATTCCTTCTTTAATCGAGCAACTAAAGATTTAGTGCCTTTATTAGCTCTTTCATCGCGTTTAATTTTTCCTTTTATTTCCTCTTCCATCTCTTCGAAAGAAGCAATAGAGCGCTTGTCTAATAACTTTATGATATGAAAACCATATGGCGATTCAACTACTGCTGAAATGTTATTTACACTATCTAACTCAAATGCAGGCTCGCTATATTCTGGAATCATTTTACCTGCACCAAACCATGGTAACTCACCGTTGTTTGTGGCACTGCGTCTGTCTTCTGAATATGAAGTGGCCAAAGCACCAAAATCATCCCCTTTAAGAACTAACTGATAAACAGAGTCAATTTTAGCTTTTTTCTCTGCTTTAATTTCTGGAGTTGCATTTTGAGGAAACATCATCATAATATGAGCTGTTAATAACTCTCCTCTATCCTCTCGCTTATCATTTACTTTTATCAAATGGTAACCAAAAGATGTGCGTGTAATCTCAGATAGTTGCCCTACTTCAGTATTATATGCAGCATGCTCAAACGGATAAACCATCATGAAACCTTTAAAATATCCAAGATGACCTTTGTTTTGTTTTGCCGATGGATCTTCAGAATATTTCTGAGCCAATACTCCGAATTCTGCTCCTTCTTCAGCTTGTTTTTTGATACCCATTAACTTTTCATAAACTTTCAAGGTATCTTCAGGCGAAGCATTTTCATCCAACCTTAAAAGAATATGACTCGCATCAACTTCAACTTTTAAATGTTCATAAGCTTCTTTCAGCAACTGATCAGTTATTGCTTGGTCGGTCAAATATGGCTTAGCAAGTTCTTTTTTATAATAATTAAACTCTTTAACAAAAGCAGGAACGGTATCTAAACCTTGAGCCTCAGCTTCAGCAACCTTTAATTTATAGTTTACAAAAAGATCTATATATTCCTTTTTTGATTGCTTTGTTTCAGAAAAGCTGTTGTTTTTATCGTAAATGAAATTAAACTCTTCCGAAGAGAATTCTTTATCTCCAATTGTTAATAGTGTAGAACTGTTTTGTGCTTGTGCACCAATAGTCACTAATAATCCTAAAGCAACAGTTTGTATCGTTTTTCTTATCATGTTAAAGATTCAATTAATGTGAAGTTTTTTAAAAACGGTGCTAAGAAAATAAAATTGCCCGACAATGGAAAATTGCCTACACATTAAACTTAACAGCTGTACCTTGTGACATCCGTAAAAAATCTTATTTTTGTGGGCTGTAGAAAAATTAAGCATAGGTATAAGATGGAGCAAAATAGCACACCCCCTCAAAAGAAGTCGAATAAAACCACCATTATTATTGGAGTTACAGCTGCAATATTGGTTGTTATTATTGGCTACTTGTATTTTCAAAACAAAAGTGAGATGCAAGGCTATATAGATGAAATGCAGGAGGAAAAAGCAATTCTTACCTACGAATATCAGGACCTTGCTACTAATTTTGATTCGCTTCAATCAAATAGTGACACTTTAAATATTATGCTTGAGCAAGAAAGAGAAAAGATTGCTCAACTTATTGAAGAGATCCAAACCGTTAAAGCTACCAATTCATCTAAAATTAGGGAATATAAAAAGCAATTAACCTCAATGCGTCGGGTATTGAAAAGCTTTGTTTCGCAAATAGATTCGTTAAATCAGAAAAACCAAGAACTAACAGAAGAAAATATTGCTTATCGTAAAAGGGTTAGCTCAATGCAATCTAGTGCTGAGCAATTAGAAACCGAAAAAGAAAAATTAGAACAGGTAGTAGATATAGCCTCCAAATTAGAAACTTTTAATATGGAAGCCTCTACAGTGAATGCAAATGGCCGCAAAACCACGCGTTTATCTCGAATAGATAAAATTAAGATTTGCTTCACTATTCAAAAAAATATTACAGCCGAGGTTGGTGAAAAAGAAATATTTTTAAGAATCCTTCGACCTGATGGCGCATTATTATTTCACTCGCGTGAAGATGTTTTCAAATACGAAAGTGATGAGATTTATTTTTCGAGTAAGAGGGTAATTGAATACGGTGGCGAAGAAGTGGATGTTTGCTTATACTATAAAGTAGATTCAGGAGAACTTACAAAGGGAGAATATACCGCTGATATTTTTGCTGATGAAAGAAATATTGGCACAATGACTTTTACACTCAAATAATAATTGAGATAAAAGCATTTCGTTTGGCTTTTAAATGAACGAATATCAAAACAATACCTTAATTCATGATGCTATTTGGAAATAAAAATTGGTGGGTTTTGATTATCGCTATTACTATTTATAGCAATATTTCAGGACAAGATAATACCATACCACAATTTCCGGAGTGGATGATAAAGCAACGTATTGAAACGCTAAATGAACAAACACCAATTGAGCTTAATTATAACGAAAATGTAAAAGCTTATATTGATGTTTACACAGTAAAAAGAAGAGATCACTTAGCTAACATTATTAGTCGCTCAAAACTATACTTCCCCCTGTTTGAGGAATATTTGGCAAAATACAATCTACCATTAGAACTTAAATACCTTGCTGTTATTGAATCAGCACTTGACCCGAAAGCAAAATCTTCATCGGGAGCTATGGGACTCTGGCAGTTTTTATACCATTCAGGTACAATGTTCGATTTAAAGGTTACAAGTTATGTTGATGAACGCTGCGACCCGATTTTAGCCACTGAAGCAGCCTGCAAATATTTAGAATATTTATACCGCAATTTTAACGATTGGCAATTGGCGTTGGCTGCATACAATGGTGGTGTCGGTGTTGTGAAAAAAGCGATTGAACGATCTGGCGGTATTACAAATTACTGGGAACTCAGACCATATTTACCCGAACAAGTTAAAGGGTATGTACCTGCTTTTATTGCAGCAACGTATGCCATAGAATATTCAAAATATTACGACACGCCAAATCTTGAACCCAATTATGTATTTTCTGATTTAGATACGGTATACGTTCACAAAAAAATATCGTTTGATGAAATAGTAAGCAGAACAGGTATTGATTTAGCGGAACTACAGCAGCTAAACCCAATGTTCACGAAAAATATAATTCCGAACAGAGAAAAGCCAACTTGCCTTTTTCTACCCAAAAAATATATTTCTCGATTTATCGAAACGGGCTCTAATGTGGAACTAAAAAAATTAAAGAAAGAATACCCTCTTCCTCGCACAAAAAAAATTATACATACAGTGGTAAAGGGAGAATACTTCCATAAGATTGCTATAATGCATAGATGTACAATTGAAGACATATTACATTGGAACCACTTAAAATCGAAAGATATACACCCAGGACAAAGGTTAACCATTTGGGTTCCACCCTACAATAATCACTTTTCTATATTGAAAGAAGTTTAGGTTACAAACTAATTACACCACAAAAAGATACTTTTTGCACTTCTTCTGTTGGAACAAAACTACCAATAACGGTTGTTGTATTGTAAACAACAAAATAATCAAAAGAAATTATGAAAAAGAACACAGACGCCGGATTACTATTGATCCGTTTATCTATAGGCTTGTTAATGCTACTGCATGGTTTAGCTAAACTTAGCGGAGGAATTAACTTTATTAAAGGAATGGTATCACAATTGGGCTTACCCCAATTTTTAGCTTACGGAGTATTTGTTGGAGAAATATTAGCTCCCATTGCCATAATAATTGGTATAAGAACAAGGTTAGCCTCAGCATTATTCGCAATTAATTGTTTAGTTGCCATTTTTATGGCACACAGTAATGATATATTTAGCCTTGGCAAACATGGCGGTTGGGCTATTGAGTTATTGGGACTCTATTTATTTGGCGCCCTTGCTTTGTTTTTTACTGGTGGAGGAAAATACGCATTCTCTAAAAACAATATTTGGGATTAGGTCCCAAAACTAATTCTTAAAACAAATATGCTGTGGTTTTGAAATATTATCATTCTAAACCATAGCGATCTTTAATTCTTTTCGGCCAAAACCATTGCCAAACGAACCACATGATGCGGTATTGCTTTATTGGCAGACTCATACACTTCTTGCAAAGTTGCTTTAGTGTTACCGTTTAAAATTGCTTCAACCTCCATTTGCTCATAGGGCATAACGTATTGTTCAATATCAACAGATTCTCCATTCTGATATAGCGTAGCTAGGTGAGAATATACGGTAATTAAATTAATTCCGAGTTGAGCAGCAATCACTTCAGGTGAGCTTCCTTTTTTATATAGATCGTAAGTTTTTTCGTATGCTGGTTTTGTTCTTTTTCCTTTATTCTTAAAAGTGATTATTTCATCAACAAAAGCTTGACCATACTGATCCCATTTCTGATTTCCAACACCTGAAATTTCTTTCATCTCCCATTCGTTAGTTGGCATGTGAGATACCATTTCTGATAATGTAGCATCTGAAAACAATATATATGGAGGAACGCCTCTTTCAACAGCCATCTTTCTTCGCAATTGTCGTAATTTTTCGAATAAGCTTCCTTCTGTTTTAGGAACTGAAGCTTTAATCGAAACCTTTTTAGGTGCAACCTTTGTCTCTCTCTCAATCTTTTGATTGAGTAAATGTAACTGAACTTGAGCTCCTTCAAAAAGCACTTTATTACTCAAAGGCGTTAATGCTAAAATACTTCCGCGTTGGTATTCAATTTTTAGATATCCTAAACCTAATAGTTGATTACATATTGTAGCCCACTGGTCGACTGTTTTTTCAGTTCCCGCACCAAAAGTTTTAATTTTATGAAAATCGCCAGCTAAAACATCTGGTCGTGATTCTCCCACTAATACATATGGCAGCAATTCCTTACTTAACTTACCTTTGGCTCTTACCACTGCCGACAAAGCTTTTTGAGCCAACACCGTACCATCAAATAAAAACTGTCGCCCTTTGCAGTTATCACAAGCACCACAATCTTCTGTTGTCCATTCGCCAAAGTAATTCAATAACAACTTTCGCCTGCAATGATTCGACTCAGCAAAATGAAGCATGCGATCTAATCTGGCATTTAAAATCACTCTCCGTTCTGCCTCTTCGTTGAATTGAGCTAGTATATTATAATCGCGAACGCCATAAAACAGCAAAGCATTAGCTGCCATCCCATCTCTTCCACTTCGCCCGATCTCTTGATAGTATCCTTCAATATTTTTGGGCAGGTTATGGTGTATTACCCATCTAACATTAGATTTATCAATACCCATACCAAAAGCAATTGTTGCGCAAACAACCCTGATTCTATCATTAATAAAATCACTTTGAACCCTATTTCTCGATCCTGCCTCCATACCAGCATGGTAATACCCTGAAGATATGCCATTATCTCTTAAGTACTTTGATAGATCCTCTGTGTTTTTTTTACTCAAACAATATATTATACCCGATTCATCTGTGTGTTGCTTAATAAATTCGAGAATCTTTTCTTTTCGTTTATAGGCAGGCTGAACTTCAATAAAAATATTTGGCCTACTAAACGAATCTTTAAAAACAACAGGCTCAACTAAATTAAGCTGCTGCAGAATATCATTTTGAGTAAGCGGATCGGCCGTTGCTGTTAATGCCATAATTGGCACATTTTTAAACTGACGCTTTAAGTACCCTAACTTTTTGTAATCAGGTCTAAAATCGTGTCCCCACGATGAAATACAATGGGCTTCATCAATGGCAATTAAACTAATTTGAAGTTGTTTTAAAGTATAGAAAAAATGCTCGCTATTCATTTTCTCAGGAGATACATACAGCAGCTTGATTTTGTGATCTACTAAATCATTCATCACTTGCTGTTGCTCCATATCGCCGAGTGAACTATTTAGGTACATCGCCGATACTCCATTCTCGCGTAAAGCCTCAACCTGATCTTTCATTAAAGCAATCAAAGGAGAAACCACAATTGTAAGCCCTTTGCCCAATAAAGCAGGAACCTGAAAGCAAATACTTTTACCTCCACCCGTTGGCATTAAAACCATACAGTCCTTTTTTTGAAGTACAGTTTTTATAACCTCCTCTTGTGTTGGACGGAATTTACTATAGCCAAAAGTATTTTTAAGAATTTGCTGAGCCCTATTTATTTGCATGCCGCAAAAGTATTATTTTTTGCACGGATTCTTTCTTTTTTTGTAACCTCTTTATAAGAGATGTTGTCTTACTAAGCAGAACATAAATAGAAATAAAAACATACAACTATGGTAGAAATTTTAGTTCCCGGAATCGTATTTGGCTCTATAACAGCCGTTATAATATCAATAGCCCATTTTAGAACCAGAAAAACAGAACGCCTTGCTTTAATTGCAGCAGGAAAAGATGCGGGCTTGTTTAATGAAGGGGAAAAGAAAGAAAAAACATCTGCAGCCTTAAAGTTTGGTATTGTTGCAGTAGCCCTAGGCATTGGTTTATTAGTCGGTGATTATTTGGCTAAAAGCACCGATATAAATGAAGCTGTTGCATATTTTTCAATGATGTTACTCTTTGGTGGAAGTGGTTTATTGAGTTTCTATTTTATCCAGAAACAAATAAATAAAAAAATGGATAAGTAGACTAATAAAACAAAAGGCGCATTGTAATTAAGTACAATGCGCCTTTGTTATATTGTTACAAGAATATTACTTCTTAAATTTCCAAAGCTTCATCATTTTATCAAATACTTCAGTATTCTCGTATATACCCATAAATTCTTCAGCTCCTGGGCCGATGGCAAAAACAGGTACCATAATTCCGGTATGATTTCCTGTTACAAAGCCACCATTAACACTTCCTGTTGACATATCACCACCTGTAACTGCCATACCACCCGTTTCATGATCGGCTGTAACAATTACTAAAGTCTCTTTGTCCTCAATTGCAAACTTTAATACCTCACCAATAACCTTATCAAAATCTAACATTTCGCCAGCTACAAATGAAGTACTATTTTGGTGACCACCCCAATCAATTTGGGATCCTTCAACCATTAAAAAGAAACCATGTAAATCAGCCGATAAAGTTGAAATGGCTTTATTAGTGGCATCAACCAACATATTTCCTCTTAATTGATAATCATCGTTATGCTCGTCGGCAGTAAAAACAGCTAATCTTCCATTATTCTGGATTTTCTCTGCTTCCTCCATCGAATAAACGATCTGATAACCCTTTTCAGACAAGTCTTTTGTTAGGTCTTTCCCATCTTTACGATTTTTGAAATGAGCAGCTCCACCTCCAATAAATACATCAATATCTGTATTTAAAAAATCAGCAGCAATCTCTTCATACATTGTTCTCGATGGCTGATGTGCAATAAAAGAAGCAGGTGTAGCATGTGTAATTGAAGATGTAGCTACTAATCCTGTGGCTTTCTGATTATCCTCAGCATACTCTAAAATAGTCTTTGCTGGCTTTCCGTTAGCATCCAAGCCTATTGTTCCATTGGTAGTTTTAACTCCACTTGCCAAAGCTGTTCCACCTGCGGCAGAATCCGTCACATAATTATCACTACTTTGGGTTTTTGAAAAACCAATGTGCTTAAAATTACAAAGATTTAACTCGCCCTTATTGGCTGTTAGACCAGTAAAAACTTGAGCAACGCCCATTCCATCACCAATTAATAGTATAATATTTTTAGGCTCTTTTTTAAATTTTAGCTCACTCTCTGTATACTTTTTTACCTCATAAAAATCCTCGTTCTGATAACTCAGATTTTCCGCTTTATCTTTATAATTTTCTTGTGCACTTGTAACTGCACTCCCCCCTACAAAAATGGCTATTAAAGCCACAAATTTTACTATTCTCATATTTTCTATCAAATTTATACTCGGATCAAAGAAATCATTTCAATATTAACTACCCATTACCAAATACTTTTATTTTTTTAACCTAAACATCACATTCAAACCCTATGATTTATACTTTTTATCATTTGCCTGATTTTTTGAATCCAGGTAATCGAATAAACCAGTATACACAATTCCAATGCCAATAATTGTTCCCCATAATGCGCCTAAGCTAATATCTAGGTTTGTATGAACACCCAATAAGACACGCGAGTAAGCAATTAGTAAGGCAATTAAATAAATAGTAACAACACCATACTTGTTAAACCAACTAAATCGTAACAAAAAAATATAACTAATCAGAAATGCCATTAAAAAGGCATTAACTGAATGTCCTGATGGAAATGAATAACCTGTTTCTTTTAGCCAGTGTTTCCAAATAATGGGTTGCACCTCCATATCCCCTAACACAATAGAGCTTTGATTTGTTTCAGCTATAACATTTTTTAAGTACTCTGTTCGCTCTTTTTTAGAATGGAGGCTATACATTTCTTCTAAAGAAAACTTATTAAACTCTGATAACCATTCAATATTTGGTCGTGGCGCTTTTATTTGTTCCTTAATAAAGTGTTCGTTAATTTGAGCAACCCCAATAAAAATACCTGAGAAAACAACAAATATCATCAGGAAATATTTCCACTTAAATTTCCCTCTGATAATACTGATAAAAAGGGCCGTTAAAAGCAAAATAATTCCACTACCTGCTACACCCCCAATATTTGTTATGCCTAACCATAACTGAGCCATTAATTTATTTGATACCGAAAAGTACTCGAGGCTTACACCAAACGAGGCAAAAACAATAATTAAACTTACTATTGCTATAGGAAGGATTATACTAACGCGTGACTTCATTTTATACATTGCTATAAATAATTGAAAGGCTAAATTAATGCTAAAATTACAATAATAAGCTCTACCGGCTTTATTAGTTCACTCTGCATATTATTTCAATTGTAAACAACTCTCATTATCATTAATTAAGCACTCAATTACTTGTTGAAACAATTCAATTGTTATATAGATTCTTACTTGTTGCACTCGCACTAAATAATTACCTTTAGCCGACTTCAAATTACTTCATCAAATCAAAACTTGATATAATATAACTCAGAATAATGACGAAAAAACAAAAAATCGGAGTTTATACAGGCGGAGGCCTGCTCCTCACTTATTTAATTTATTACTTCTTTTTTAGCACAACCATAACCGAAGATACACTCATCGTTAGCAAAGTTAAACGGGGTGAATTTCAATCGCTCGTATACAGCACAGGGCAACTTCAAGCCGAAAAATCCGTTTCCATAAATGTACCAAAAGAGCTTGGGGCTCGATCAATAAATATATACGAAATTAAGGTTACCCAAATTATTGAAGAAGGTACTGTGGTTGACTCAGGAGAGTATGTAGCCTCATTAGATCACAGTGCTGTTGAAGAAAAACTTGCTGATGCATTAACTGCACTTACCGAAAAAATGGAAGCTTTTGAAGATGCTAAGATTGACACCAACATCAACCTTAGTAATTTGCGTGATGATTTACAAAGTACCCGTATTGATTTAGAAGAAAAAGATTTGATTTTAAAGCAATCTAAATACGAATCTCCTGCCGTTATCAGACAGGCAGAATTGAATTTATCAAAGGCTGAACGAAAACTTGAACAAGATTTGAGAAACTACAAACTCAAAAAACAACAAAGCCAATTTAAAGTAAAACGAGCTTACAACGAAGTAAAGAAAGTACAAGACAAAGTAGATGACATTGAGAATCTGTTTGAGGCACTTGATATAAAAGCTCCGGCACCAGGCATGGTTATTTATAGTTTTGATAGGATGGGTAATAAAATAAAAGTAGGAAGTTCTGTTAACAGGTGGGCTCCAAAAATTGCCGAACTACCAGATTTAACAGCTATGATTTCTAAAACCTTTATTAATGAAGTTGATATCTCAAAAGTAAAAGTTGGCCAAATTGTACACATTGGTGTTGATGCATTTGCTGAAAAACAATTTGAAGGTGAAGTATTAGAAGTAGCGAATATCGGACAGGTAATCCCTGGCGGGGATTCAAAAGTTTTTGAAGTAACCATAAAAATAAATGGATCTGATACGGATCTGAGACCAGCGATGACCACAAGTAATAAAATTACAACGCAAACTCTTGAAGATGTGATTTACGTTCCGCTTGAAGCTATATTTTATCAAGATAGTATACCGTTTGTTTACACCAATAAAAACAACACAAAAAAAGCAGTATATCTAGGTCCTGAAAACGAAAACTATGTTGTTATTAAACATGGCTTGAGCGAAAAAGAGTCTGTTTACCTTAACGAACCTATTAACAAAGCAGGCCAAATTGAAGGAATTGAAATGTATGACACGATACAAATTAAAAAACCTCAAGAAATTGTTAAACCTGATTCGATTAGCCCCAAGGCTAAAAGAAAACGTGGAAATAAAATGAAGCTAGAATCATAGCTCCTATTTAGTGTTCACCCTATAAATTATATAACATGAACTTACCAATAAGGAAGCTATATACAAGATACATTCATAACGTAATAATAGCCATTGAGGCCATTACGGCAAATACACTAAAATCACTATTAACTGCCCTTGGAATTATGTTTGGGGTTGCAGCAGTAATTAGTATGCTTGCCATAGGTAAAGGAGCTCAACAAGAAGTGTTGGAGCAAATTAAAATGGTTGGTGTAAATAACATTATTATCACTCCTGTTAAGGAAACTGTAATTAGTGGAGATGGCACTAATTCAGACGATGATAGTAACCAAAAATCTAAACGAAAATCAAAAGGACTTACTTTGGTAGATGCCGAGTCTATTCAAAAAACCATACCAAGTGTTGATAAAGTTAGTCCGGTTATATCAATGAATTATTATGCGGTTAAATACGATAAAAGTTATCCCATTGTTTTAGAAGGTGTAGCTCCTGAGTATTTTTCCTTACTAAACATTGGCATTGTTAAGGGTAAAATATTTAGCGATGAGCAAAACGAAAAGGGAGTACCTGTTTGTGTTATTGGCAATAATATTAAAGTAAAATTCTTTAATCAAGAAAACCCAATTGGCAAATACATTAAGGTTGGCGAAAACTGGTTAAGAGTTGTTGGCGTTGCCGAGAAACGAGACTTTACTGCTTCCGCATCTGATGAAATGGGAATTTCCTCATCGGATAATAAAATATTTATCCCTACAAAAGCACTCCTATTAAGGTTTAAAGATAGATCTAGAATTAATCCGAAAATATTTGAACAAATGAGCCGTGGCGGTAATAATTCAAACTCTGAAGACAAAGCCACAATAGAAAATCAGCTAGATAAAATTATCATTCAAGTAAAAGAAACCAATGAGTTGAGTGCTACAGCTGATATAATAAAAAGAATGTTGCTAAGAAGGCATGCTAACCTTTACGATTTTGAGGTTACTGTTCCTGAATTATTGTTGAAGCAGCAACAGAAAACCAATGATATTTTTAACATCGTGCTAGGAGCCATTGCAAGCATATCGCTTATAGTTGGAGGTATTGGTATTATGAATATTATGCTAGCCTCAGTGTGGGAACGTATCCGAGAGATTGGTACACGACAAGCTATTGGCGCATCTCGTAAAGATATTATTGTTCAATTTTTAGCAGAATCTACCCTAATTAGTATTGGGGGTGGATTAATTGGTATTGTGTTAGGCGTTTTATTGGCCTACACCATAGAAGCTACTGCTGGCATAAAAACAATTGTCTCCTTTATATCGGTATTTATTGCCTTTGGAGTATCTGCCACAGTAGGAATTGTTTTTGGTTATATCCCAGCAAAAAGCGCAGCAAGTCAAGATCCTGTTGAATCGCTTCGCCACTAATAGCACTAATAGTAAGATTATTTGCAGATAAAGAACATATAAGTAAACTGGATTTTATTCCATAGTACAAATCAGTATACAGATGAAAAAAATAATAATTGCCCTCATAATATCCTTTTCAATAAACTGTGTTTATGCGCAAACCGATAGTATATCACTCAGCCTGAGTTTAGATCAGGCAATTGAGTTTGCCTATTCTCAGTCAATTTATAGTTTCCGACAAAAAAACATGTATCTATCCCGATACTGGGAATTCAGGAGTTACAAAGCAGAGCGTTTACCTTTATTAGGCTTAACCTCTACTCCAATTAACTATCAGCATTCTGTTATCTCAAGGTACGACCCTGATACAAACGAAGATGTATTTGTTCCAACAGAACGACTTACATCTGATGCTTCGTTACAAATTAGTCAGAATATTACACCTACTGGTGCTAAAATCAACGCATCTACGAGTCTACAACGCATACAAAATTTTGAGTCTGGAAATCTATCGTATTACACAACTCCGGTTACCATAGGCATTTCGCAACCTTTAAATGGTTTCAACCAATTTAAGTGGCAGGCAAAACTTGAACCTCTTAAATTTGAACAAGCCAAAAGAGAATACTTGCAAAGTTTACAGGAACTTTCAATTAGATCAACTAATTCATTTTTCAATCTGGTCAATGCCGAAATTAACTTATCAATAGCTGAAACTAATGTTTCAAACGCAGATACACTTTATCGAATAGGAAAAGGCAGGTTTGAAATTGGTACTGTAACGCAAGACGAACTATTAGATTTAGAATTAAGTTATCTGAATGCAAGTATGGCATTGGCTCGGGCAAAAGTTAACTTGCACCAGGCGCGTATTTCTTTAAATTCTTTTTTAGGATTTGATGATAATGTATTCATACAATGTATAATTCCGAGAGACATCCCAAAATTTAAAATAAATGTGAATGAAGCAATGGATGAAGCGTTTGCCAATAATCCTGAAATTCTGCAGTTTCAACAACAATTAATTGAAGCCGATAGGAATTTAGCGCAGACCAGAAGTCAAAATGGTATAAATGCAAACATCTACGGAAACGTAGGATTTAATAAAAATACGGATGATTTAGGACTTGCCTATCAAACCCCTTTTGGAACAGAGGAAAACTTGCGCTTTTCATTAGATATGCCAATAGTTGATTGGGGACAACGAAAAGGAAAAGTACAAATGGCGAAATCAGACAGAGAAGTTACTGAAGCCACCGTAAAGCAGGCTAAGATAGATTTTGAACAAGATATTTTTATCAGCGTAATGGAATTTAACATGCAAGAACAACAAGTTAAAATTGCATCTAAAGCTGATACCATTGCACAAATGGGTTATGAAGTAACCAAGCAACGCTTTTTAATTGATAAAGTAGACGTGATAAAACTTAATGCTGCTCGAAACTCGTTAGATGCCGCTAAAAGAAATTACATCAGTAGTATACAATCTTATTGGAATAGTTATTTCTCCATCAGAAAGAAAACACTTTTTGATTTTGAAACACATGAATCATTAATTCATGAACTTGATGATTTACTTCAGAAATAAGATGTGTATTCTATTATAAAAGCTTCACTTTATAACAAGACGTAAAATAAAATTATGCTCAATAAAGTATCCAAAAGAAATCAACTCATAATAGGAATAAGCGCCTTATGCTTAATTGCCTTTTTTATATTTAAACCTTCAGCAATAGTTAATAGTGGTAAAACAGTGGATGTTAAAGAAGGCCCATTTACTATGGAAGTTGAAGCTACAGGAGAGATACAAGCTTTAAAATATGAGGAAATTTCTATACCTCCCCTACTTAAAAATAGAAAACTCCGTATTTGGGGTTTAAAAATAACTGACCTAGTAGCTGAAGGCACACAAGTTAAAAAAGGTGATTATGTAGCTACTCTAGATCCTGCTGATGTTGAAGACAGGCTTAAAAAAAGCATGGAAAAAGTAGATGAATATCAGTTAGCTTTTGATAATGCCGCCTTGGACAGTACCATTGCCCTTGTAGCTTTTCGCGATCAGATAATTAACGCTTCAGATGATATTCTTGAAAAAGAAATAAAAGTTGAACAATCGAAATTTGAATCAAAGGCCATTCAACGTCAGACCGCAATAGAATTAGAATTGGCTCAATTAGAATTAAGTAGAAAAAAAAGAACCCTAAGTAAAGAGCAAAACAGACATAAAGTAAAAATTAACCGAGCTAACAAAAGACTGCAAGATGCCCTTAAACTGCAAAACGAACTAACTGAATTAGTTGCACAATTAAAAATTACATCTCCCTCAAACGGTATGGTTGTGTATGCGCGAGGCTGGGGTGGTCATAAAGTAAAAGTTAATAGTGATGTTGGCCCTTGGAGTCCTACAATTGCCATAATACCAGATTTAAGCACACTTGTTTCTGAAGCAATTGTTAAGGAAATTGATATCGCGAAAGTGAAAGTTGGGCAAAAAGTAAAAATTGGTATTGATGCATTTCCTGATGATAATTTTAAGGGTGAAGTTATTCGAATAGCCAATATAGGACAACCCATATCAGGTACAGGCATGAATGGCTTTAAGGTATTGATTCAGATAAATGCAAAAGAGAAAAAGATTCTCCCTAGCATGACCACCACCAATATGATAACGGTTGCTGATTATCCATCTGAACTAATACTTCCACGTGAAGCTATTTTTGGTAATGATACCATTAAATACGTATTCAAAAAAACTAGCGGATTACCAATAAAAACATACGTTAAAACAGGAGGTGAAAACGAAACGAAAATGAGAATTATAGAAGGTATCAGCGAAAATGAAACCGTGTTATTAACCCGCCCAAATAAGTTTGAATAAAAGATTAACTGTACCTCATAACTGAAGTTATTAAAAGCCTATTAAATTGATAGTGGAAATTGCACTAATAATGTTATGAAACATCTGTTTTAATTACTGAAAAATATCTTCAATTAAATGCATCTATTTATATTTGTCTCTCCAAATTCATAAATTATGGCTTTCGTGTAGAATTTGTAATGATATTACACCTTAGCATTTTGGAAAAATAGAAATAAATTATCTCAATAAAATTAAAAGAAATATAATTATGAAAGTAACCGTAGTTGGAGCTGGTAACGTAGGGGCAAGTGTAGCGGAATATGTAGCTATCAAAGACTTTGCTGCTGAAGTTGTTTTAGTTGATATCAAAGAAGGTTTTGCTGAAGGTAAAGCAATGGATTTAATGCAAACTGCTTCTTTAAATGGTTTTGATACTACCATTACTGGTGTAACTGGTGATTACTCAAAAACTGCAGGTAGTGATGTTGCTGTTATTACAAGTGGTATACCTCGTAAGCCGGGTATGACTCGTGAAGAGTTAATTGGTATTAATGCAGGTATTGTTAAGCAAGTTTCTGAAAACTTAATTAAATACTCTCCTGATGTTACTTTAATCATCGTAAGTAACCCAATGGATACAATGACTTATCTTGCGGCTAAAGCTACAGGTTTACCTAAAAACCGTATTATTGGTATGGGTGGTGCATTGGATAGCGCTCGCTTTAAGTACCGTTTAGCTGAAGCTCTTGAGTGTCCTTCTTCTGAAGTTAGTGCAATGGTTATTGGTGGACATAGCGATACAGGTATGGTTCCTTTAATTGAAAAAGCTACACGTAACTGTGTTCCTGTTTCAGAATTCCTTTCTGAGGATCAAAAAAGTTCTGTAGTTGAAGAAACTAAAGTAGGTGGTGCAACATTAACTAAGTTATTAGGTACTAGCGCATGGTATGCTCCAGGTGCTGCTGTTTCTGAAATGGTACGTGCTATTGCTTTAGATTCAAATAAAATTTTCCCTTGCTCGGTATTATTAGATGGAGAATATGGTTTAGACGATATTTGCATCGGAGTACCTTGTGTAATAGGTAAAAATGGTGTTGAAAAGATCATTGAAATTGAACTTTCAGATGCTGAAAAAGCTAAATTAACAGAGTCTGCTGCTGGGGTTAAAAAAACCAATGCTGACTTAGCAAGTAGCTTATAATTTAGTATTATAAAATATACAATTGAATCCTGAGTCGAGCTCCGACTCAGGATTTTTTATTTGCAGACATGAATAATCATCATTCATCACCAAAATTACACCTTTAATCAACAAAAAACATCATTTTATATAACCTTATGCTATTTTTTGCGTTACCTTAGTGTCGTTTTAATTAATCTCTTTAACAATAGAACTAAAATTTAATCTGTTATAACTAAAAAAAAGGTTTAAATTTAGTTTTGTAATATAATTGATAGCTACATGAAGAATGCATTTTACACAACAACTATTATTCTTGCTTTTATTATTGGAATATTCAATCAAGATATAAATGCACAAGAACAAAACGCAACGCCTGCCAAAATTGTTAAATCAGGCTTAGAAGGTCAAGAATTAAATTTAAAAGAACAATTTGATTTTGTAATTACTAAGTCCGAATCCTACCAATCATACAAAGTTGTAAAAACCTCTTCATTAAATAAATTAAAAGTTAATTCTTTAGATTCTATTCAGATTTACAAAGATCAAATTAAGGATTTAGAAGTAATTAACGATAACCATATTAAGGAAATAAATAAGCTAAAAGAAAACTTATCTGAAACTAATGAGAAATTAACCTTAGTTAGTAATGAGAAGGATAGTTTCTCTTTTATGGGCTTTTTGATGCTTAAGGGTACTTACAGTACAATGATGTGGTTAATTGTGCTTGTTTTAATTATTGCAATTGCGGTATTGGTATTCTTATTTAAGCGAAGTAACTATGTTACCACTAAAACAAAGGAATCTCTTAACGATAAACAAGACGAATTGGATAAACATCGTAAATGGGCGCTTGAAAGAGAACAGAATTTGGCGAGAGAGCTCAACAAATTAAAACAAAAGTACAAAGGTTTTGAATAAAGACTAATATCATTAACACATACAGAGGTAGAGCTTTTACGTTCTACCTTTTTTTTGCTTCAGAAATTAATCACCCATAAACAAACTATGTCATGAAAAATATTTTATCATTAATAGTGATAGCTTTTACAGCATACTCTTGTACAACACCTCCTACAAAAACCTATAATTACGACCTTGATTTTATTAAGAAGAACACGGAAGTTATTGAGTTAAGCTCAGAAGATGGGCAATCGAGAGTAATGATTACCCCGCACTATCAAGGAAGAGTTATTAGCTCTTCAAATAATGGGCTTAAGGGGACAAGTAATGGTTGGGTTAACTACAATGCTTTTGATAATGACAGCCTTAATACGGGACAAAATATTGGAGGAGAGGATCG
The DNA here is from genome assembly GCF_947489045.1 of Saccharicrinis aurantiacus. Classification (NCBI taxonomy): domain Bacteria; kingdom Pseudomonadati; phylum Bacteroidota; class Bacteroidia; order Marinilabiliales; family Marinilabiliaceae; genus Saccharicrinis; species Saccharicrinis aurantiacus. The sequence goes on along the minus strand of NZ_CANLCN010000007.1, from coordinate 65,749 downwards.
CTTGTGGATAGGGCCACTTGGTGGACAATACTCTTTCTACTATCAACAAATAAAGCCCATTGACGAGGATAATTGGAAAGTACCAGATACTTTTAATGCTGAACCCTATGAAGTTATTAACCAAAGCAAAAGTTTGGTTTCGATGTATAAAGAAATGCAGTTAAGAAATTTTATAGGAACTGAATTTAACATCCGTGTGAATAAAACTATTTCGCTATTAAAAAAACTTGAGATAGAAACTAACCTAGGCATTAAACTCAATAGTAGCATAAAGGCCGTTGCTTTTAACAGTAAACATTCTCTTATTAACAAAGATACTATACAGTGGACTAAACAAAGCGGACTTCCCTGTATTTGGAGTTTAGCTATGCTTCCAGGAAGCGACAATACCAATGTATACATACCCTTAAAAAAAGACGTAAAACTTAATGAAGTTGGCATTTATTTAAGTGATATTAATGAAGACCGAATTCTTATTAATAATGGCATTCTGAAATACAAGGCAGATGGAAAGTATAGAAATAAGTTAGGTTTTAATCCTGATGTTTTAATGGGAAATACTTTTGCTAGTCTTTCTCCTGAAAACAAAACTTTAACAATTGTACAATACCAAAGAACGGATGATACCTTATATTTTAACTCTGAGGTTAGCATTCAAGATAATCCATACTTAGGGGAACCTATACAAGTTTATAATCATGGACCAATGGACTTTTCTGAACCTAATGAGAATGCTTTTTACGAATTAGAAAGCACCTCAGCAATGAAAGAATTAATGCCTAATGATTCAATTACACATTTTCAACGAGTTTTTCATTTAAGTGGCGAGTTAGCCCAATTAGAAAACATACTTAAACAGATACAATAAAAAAAGGAGGATGCATCACTGCATCCTCCTCCAAACTACATTCTATAATAAATCTAATCCAAAATTATTTTTTTAGTACTCTAGTAACTTTATCAGCTACTTTAACAAGATATACTCCTGTTGGTTGAGATGATAAATCAACTTGAGTTAAACCACCAGCTGCTCTTATTACTGAAACTATACTTCCTGTTGCACTATATACAGTTATTATTGAACCGTCAGCTACATCTGTTATATTTAATACATCAACTACAGGGTTAGGGTAAACATTTAAGCTTACTTCTTTAATGTCATTTTCTATATCTAAAGCAATATCAAGAGACTCCACATCAAAGACACTCAATACTGCAAAACCAAATTTAGGTGATATTCCCCAAATTGTTGTTTCTAAACCCGGATAAGATGCTATATCTGCTAAATCCGTAGATAACAGTTCAGTTTCACCTGCAATAGCGCTGGAAGTTGCGATCCCGCCTTTAAAATAGATATCTGAAAGTACTATGTCAGTCGGAGTTCCATCAATACTTGCAGGTCCCATATCAGTTGTTCCTTCATACATCACATTACCATATACTGCACAGTCCTCTAATATCATATTTCCACTTCCTCCATTAGATGCACCAATTAGGCCACCTGGTTCTGCTCCCATTACATTGGTGTAAGTAAAACAATTTTTCACAATGGTTCTTATTTCACCAGACCAGTTTGCACAAGTACCCGCGATTCCTCCTACTCTTTTAGAACCAGTTATTTCACCACCCATTACAAAACAGTTCTCTACTAAATCAGCATCTAAATAGCCAACTATTCCACCGGTATTACCATCACCTGTGTTTAGGATATTTGGGTTTACCAAACCGATATTTTTAACGAGAGAGCCCCATTTAATGCGAGTAAATAAACCAACATGTCCGCTTTCTTCCATAATTTTAAGGCCTGTTATAATATGGTTTTGTCCGTCAAAAGTTCCTGTGTAGTCACCAATTGGTGTGAAGTAATCTTCGTTAGTTAAATCAATATCCCCAGTTAAAACAAAATCACTTCCTAAATAAGTTTCTCCTGTAAGACTCAAGTTAAATAAATGATCTGCAGTAGAAATTTCATAAGGCTCTGTAGAAGAACCGAATATGTCATCGGGGTTAATTAGCACCTTTGTATAAGAAACAGAAGTCTCTGAGCTACCACCAACATTGGTTGCTGTGACTTTAAATAGATATTCAGTAATACGGCCTGTAGTAGGGGTATCAAAGGTAGGTGAAACAGCTGTAACATCTGATAATGTAATTCCATTAGGAGCCTCCCAAAGATAAGTTGCATCATTTACAGCTACTCCATCGAATGTGGAACTTGCATTTAAAGTAACGGTTGTATTTGGAGTAACTGTTTGAGAAGCACCTCCATTTGCAAAGAAGCCAAGTGGAATATCCCTTTCTAACTTGAATGATGACCAAAAGGCCATGTTATTTGTAGTTTGATTATAGCAATTAAACAATGTATTGTTTCCGTTGAAAGCCGTGTCATATAAATCAGCATCAGTACATACAATAGTTTCATTTAAGTATTCCGTAGTTCCATCAGTAATTACGGTTACTGTACTGAATTCACCCGATGTAGAACTTTTTGTTATTTCCTGTTCAATAGTTATAGATGTTCCATTAGGAATACCAGCAGTTGTGAAAGTAGTACCACCTACTTTAATTTCTAGCCCACCAGCAGCTGAGTATGATAATATTTCAAAACCAACCTTAGGAACTACATTACTACCATCAGGAGTAACAATTAAACCTGCTCTCGCTTTATCACTTCCATCTACATTAAGGTATAAGCCAAAAGTTACTTTAACCCTTTTGCTTTCAAGCCAATTTATTAATGGATCGCTACTAAGATTTACCCCTCTCCAATTACCAAAGTTCAAACCGTTATCATTTTCTTTTTTCCAAAAAGCGTTAGTAAAATTAAGCCCTGTCCATGGATTTGGTGTCAATTCAGTTCCAAGATGATAAGTTCCTGTTGTTTCTTGTGAAAAATCATTCTCATAAAGTGTCATATATTGCGCACTAACACTCGTAAAAGATGTAATCGCTAGCACAACAATTACACACATCATTTTAAAGTAATTTTTTTTCATATAAAGAATTTTTAATTAGTAAATACTTTTTAACATTTCTTATGAATCAAAATTACAAGGTAAAGCTATTTGCTTTGGCAAAATTTTAGATTTTATGAAAGGGGTAAATTATGGATTAACCTATTTAACAACTCAAGAAAACACCCCCTATTTAAGTAAAATGCAATATTTCTAAAAGATAAAAACGAAAGAATAATTAAGCTATATAACTAATAACCAACAATTAAATACACCACTTTACAAAACCAGTATAATAGTAACACTTTAAATTTCGTCTCTTTTTAAATTTTACCTAACGTGATGTGGTATGTGTTTTTGGAATAGATTATTTGATTGTAATTTCTTAGGTGAGATAAACATCAATATTGCTTGTTTAATTTTTAATTGTGCTATGTTGATACTTGTAAAGCAAAAACAAGACTTAAACAAGCTTTGTGTATTTGTACAAAGCTAATTTAAGTTTTAATTGAGCTTTGTTTGCCTATAAATTGGTTGTTTAAGTTTTAAATAGTTAATGTGCGTGCTTACATTATAAAACTGCTAAAAATAATTTAGGGCTTATTCTAAAATTGAATTGATATTATAAAAAGGAAGGTACACAAAGTACCCTCCTAAAAAACAAAAAATCTATGATTGAAAATTACTTCTTTAGCACTCTAATTGCTTCGTTTCCTACTTTAATAATGTATACACCTGTTGCTTGATCTGACATATCAATAGATAATGATTCATCTGATGCAACTACTGCTTTTACAACATTTCCGGTTGCGCTATAAACAACTACATTATCACCAACAGCAGCATTATTAATATACACCATATCCTGAATTGGGTTAGGGTACACCACAATATTGCTTATTTTATCAACCTCTAATGCTGTAGATGTATCGTAAATAATGGTAACAACCGTTGAACCAGTAAACATATCTCCATTATCGTTGGTAGCAGTAAGACTTAATGTAACATCAGTATCTTGACTCACAATAGGAGCTGTAAATAAAGCTGATCTACTATCCGATCCATTCAGTGAAATACTATTATCCGAAATCGTCCATTCCCAATTTATTGCAGTCAGCGAATTTATATAAGATGGAACTGTTACTTCATCATTTTGCTCCACTTCAATAGTAGCTTCAACACTACCAAAAATACCACCGTAATCAATATCATCAAATGAATTTAAAACCGCAACACCATTTGTAAGCATTTTCCATGTAGGTGTAGTTGTAAAATCGAAATTTACATAACTTCCTTGATTTAGTAATTCAACAGCAGTTAAAGATGTTGCATTATCATCGGTAACACCGCAATTTTCATCATAATAAGAGTTACTAACTGTAGGGGTATATACCGGATCGCCAGTATAAGCAGTAATAAGGCCTACTACAGCATTTGCAGTGCCTTCAACACCATTATCCTTAATGTGACCATAAAATGCACAATTACTTACTGAAGCATTACCATTAGCCCAAGTATCACCAAGCATAGCAACAATACCTCCACTACTATAGTTTGCTACAATATTTACATCAGCAAAACAGTTTGTGACACTACCTTTAGGTAAATAACCTACAATAGAACCAACCTTTCCACTACCTCTAATTGTACCTCCTAAAACGTAACAGTTTTCAACTGAATGAAAATCGTACAATTGACCACAGAATGCCGCAATACGCTCATCAATTTGATTATCATCAGCATTAATATTTACATTAATTAATCCTAAATTCATAATATTACCAGAAGCATCTCCAAACATACCAAAGAACTGATTATTTTGATCTTCGTGACGAGTAACCGTTAAGTTTTTAATAACATGATTATCTCCATCAAAATCTCCAGTAAATTTTGTTATATCACCATTAGTTGTGGTATATCCCATAGGATGATAAACATGTCCATCCATATCAATATCAGATGTTAATATGAAATTCTTACTATAGTGCCCTACATATTGAGATACTTCACTTAACAACGCAGCACTATTGATTTGATAAGGATTAGTATCTCCATCACCTCCTGCATAAGCAGGCTCAACCATTGTAATTATTTTTATATCAGCATCTGTAACACCATCTTCATCCTTTGCTGTTACAGTTAGGTTATATTGCCATTTAGTAGCAGCAAAGCTAGCCTCGTATGTACCTCCATTATTGGTCATAGGGTAAGTATTTATACCATCACTCAATTCCATACTAGCAATTGGAGACCCAGATGTAGCATTGGGTGTGGCAGTTGCCATTACTGTAATATTATCACCACGCGAGTATCCATCGGTAGCAGAAGTAATAGTTGCAGATGGATTAGGAGGATATGGTGCTTGTTCCATTTCTAATTTTAAATAATCCCATGACATTGCGCCTTGCAGCCCCTGCTTAATATATACAGTAAATGCCAACATATCTCCACGCTCTTGATATAGCTTTTCATGCATTAGATCTGCTTTATTCAAAGTAGTTATTTCAATCACATTTTCTCCTTCTACTTTTTCAGCTTTTAGCTCTATATCAAACATATTTTCTGTTGCCTTTTTAGTAACTGTATAAGTGAACCTTACAATATCACCATCAGTTATATCTGCAGCAGTATGACTAATTAAATTATCATTTATTGAACGAAAGAATAATCCATTATTAGTATAAGTTTCAAAACCCAATGTTACATCAGAACCACTTGAGTTTTTATCTGCAGTTACTGTGTTGCCGCTTAAAGGCACCCTCTGAGTTATCCCAAATAGAAAATTGCGAGCCGCATTTCCGTTAGTCAAATCAATGTCATTAATCTTTACATCACTTGTAATTCTAATAGAATTGCCAGCTTTCCAATAGTTTAATGGATTACCAGACATATTATACCCTCTCCAATTGCTTATAGTAGTTATACCTCCAGCACCATCTGAAGCTAAACCATTTGGGTGATTCGCTCCTACCCAAGCGTTCGTTATGTTATCATCTAACTTATCAGTATCTAAATTTCCGACAAAACTGTTAAAGTCATTTTCGTAAACTGTTATATACTGTCCATTCACTAATGTAAAGGGCACAAGAAAAATAAAAAGTAATATTGTTTTTAAATTAGTGTATCTGTTATCCATATACATATATTTTATAATTATTAAACATTAATTAACAAATGCAATATAGGCTGTACACAACAAAGTAAAGGTGGGTAACTTTAGAATAATTAGGGGATAAAACCTATAATACAGAAGAGTTCAATGTGTTAAATCCATAAAATATTAGAGCAAAAAAAAGAGAATGCAGAAACTGCACCCTCTTTAAAACAAAAATTAAATGATTGAAAACAATATCTATAAAATAATCTTAGTGGTAGTGTTTCCTACCCTTACCAAATAAATACCTTTATTTAGGGTTAATGGTATTTGTATTTTATTGGATGCTAAAGTCCCCTCTTTAACTATAGCACCTTGGATGTCGTAGATTTTGTAAGCTGAAACTTCGTTACTCACATTATTAATAAATAATACGCCATTTGAGCAGTAAACTTTTACTTCGTCTTTTGTCTCTGGTAAAAAACTAGTAGGATTATCCCCTATTTCTAACTTCATTGAAGCCCACAATAATCCATGATTTTCATCTGTTCCATTTGAAACACCTCCAGCATTATATGGTATTTTACAGTAGGCATTAAACACTGTCATTTCAGCTGCCGCATTATAAACTGCTGCTTGCTCAAAAGTTCCCAATAAAGTTGATACTTTACTTTCATTCCTGAAAATATCAAGGATTACATTAAAAGTATTTGCTTCTGCCATCTTTGTCGCTGTATATTCAAATCGAATAACATCATTATTTGCAATTTCTGAAATTACAAATAGTTGACTTGTTAAATTAACTAAACGTATTTGTAACTCACCTTCTGTATCGGATAAATCTCTTAATTCAAAACCAATAGATACAGCTGACCCATAGGAAGGGTTATCTCCACGTTCTTTAGGATTACCTTCAGCATCTAAACCTGGATTTTGATGATCTTCCCTTTCTGTAATTCCAAACATTAAGTCGCGTGTAACTGAACCACCAACATTAATAACTTCATCAAATATACCTGAATCTGTAATAATAACTTCTGTTGTAACTTTAACACTCTTACCTACTGCCCATGTACCTATAGGTTTACCAGAAAGGTGTGCACCACGCCAATTACTATGAGTTTGTAAGCCAGCTTCTCGTTTAACAAAATTATTCCAAATTTGATTCGATCCAGTCCAAATTATCTCATCTGCTTCTTTCTCTAAAAGGATATTCTGCCCATTTGTTAATGTACTAAAGTCTGTTTCATAAATAGTTGAGTACTGAGCTTTGCTAGTAAGTGATAATAATGTCGAACAAACAATTATACCAATCGTTTTTGTAAAAAAAGTAAATTTTCTTTTCATATTAGCTTCTTAAGATTAATTAGTAATTTATAACAAAATAAAATTACTCCCTATAATAATAAAAAGCAGTGGATACAATTACCCCTATAAGGGGAGCATCACATTCAACACTGATAAACAAATAATTACATAAAAATATCTAATATAGAACCCTACTAATTAACATTTACTCCACCCCCTTATTATATTAAGCCCCCCATCTTACGGTATTCTGCAGGAGTCTCTCCAGTAATCTTCTTGAAGATTCGGGTGTAATATTGCTGACTATTAAAGCCTATTTCTTCACTAATTTGTCTTTGCGACTTTGAAGTAGTTATTAATATTTCCTTTGCTTTATCTATTCGTTTGTTATTTATAAAATCAGTAGGCAACATACCAGTTAGCTTTTTAAACTGCCGAGAAAAATGGTCTTTTGAGCAACAAGCTATTTGTGCAAGATCTTCAACTTTTATATCCTGATAAAGATTCTCCGAAATATGAACAAAAACCTTATACATCTTGCTTTTTGCCTTTGAGCTTGATGGTTCTCCTGGAATATCAACAATAAACCTACTAAACAGCTGTTTTAATATTCCGATAGTTTCGAGCTGAACTCCATTAGATAAGTGCGACATATTATTAGAATACCAATTACGTTGCTCGTAAATATTAGGGTCGGAATATTTTAATGCCAAAGATGGATTCAATTCTAACAATCTATTAAACAAACTATAATCTAACAAACTCGCCTTCACCTCGTGTTGTATCGTAATATTATCAAATATCTTAATACCACTTGAAAGTTGATGGGTAAAATGCAAATAATACTGAGTCAAAGATTCAACACAGTGATAACCACAGTGTGTATAGCTTGGAATAAAATACAAGTATCCGGGTTTTAATCTGTACATCTGATTGTTTGGAAGCACAAAACCCTCTCCTTCCGTTATTAAATATATACGTGAAAACGGACTCACAATATTGGAATAATTCCAATCCATACCAACTGTAACCTTGGAGGTATTAAAAATATTAACCTTAATGTCATTTATAAGTCCTGGTGCCAACATAATTTTATTGATTTTACAACACTACAATAGTACGCAACAAAATGTCGGATTTATGCAAAATTTAGTCGGAATATTAGGGGGTAAAAATTACTATTCAAGCTAAATTCACCATTGTATTCAGCTTTAAATTAATCTACAATATGACACCAAAAGAAAGAGTTTTTGCCACTATCAACAGAGAACCTGTTGATTACCCAGCTAGTTGGTTGGGTTTACCTGTTCCGGCCGCGCTGCCCCAATTATTTAAATACTTTAATGTTGATAGCATTGGAGCTTTGAAACAAAAACTACAAGACGACGTTTGGCCCATTGAAGTTCCGTATAATAATGCGCCATTTAATGATGTTGGTTGTGCCTTGCAATTTGCTAAAATTGACGAAGGCGGTACCCAAGATGAACGAACATTAACGGCACCAGGTTTTTTTGAGGGGCAAGTAGATCCTTCCATCATAGATACCTTTGACTGGCCAAACCCGATGGATTATCTCGATATTAAAAGAACCGAACAAGTTTTAAATGAAGCGCCTGACAATCACTTTAAACTTGGTATTATGTGGAGTGCTCATTTTCAGGATACTTGTGCGGCCTTTGGTATGGAAAATGCCCTTACTACCATGATGATGTATCCTGATATGTTTGAAGCAGTCATTAATAGAATAACTGATTTCTATTTAGAATTGAATGGCCAATTCTACGAGGCTACTAAAGGAAGACTAGATGGTGTACTAATTGGAAATGATTTTGGAAGCCAAACCGCTTTAATGGTTGACCCTGATATGCTGAGAACATATGTTTTTCCGGGTACACGAAAATTAGTAGAACAAGCTAAAAGTTACGGACTAAAAGTAATTCATCACTCATGTGGAAGTATACATCCTATAATTAACGATCTATATGATATGGGAGTTGATATTGTGCATCCTATACAAGCATTAGCAACAGATATGAGTGCTGAGAATTTGAAAAGAACTATTAATAATGGTGTATTTTGTGGTGGTGTTGATGCTCAGGAATTATTAGTTAACGGCACACCTAACGAAATTAAGGAAAGAGTTCATGAAATTAAAAAACTGTTTCCATCTGGATTAATTATTTCACCTAGTCATGAAGCAATATTACCAGACATTGCGCCAGAAAACATCGAAGCTTTATTTACATCTATCAAACAATAAAATTTCTCTAATATAACAAGTACCCCATACATCAATTAAACTACACACCTTAAAAGATGTGTGGGGTACAATTATTAAGTATTATTGCACATTCTATTGTCTATTCTGATACACCGCCTTACTTAAACCAATTCTGTCTATCAGATTGTTCCAAATCATCTCCTTTCTGTAATATATCCCCCTAATTACTCATTTTTTCTTACCTAAAAAGGCAAGTCTAAAGCTTACTTTTACACCATAACTTTTTTATACATAAACGATTTATTCAAAACTACAAACACAGACATAAAATGAACAAATTCAAGTTTATTACGACTCTATTAACAATCTGCTTTAGCCTACCAGTATTTGCACAAAAGCCGTATAAAGCAGATTGGGAATCATTAAAAAAATACGAAATACCACAGTGGTATAAAGATGCGAAGTTTGGTATATTCATACATTGGGGACCAACAACTGTACCCGCAAAAGATAGTGAATGGTATGGATACCATATGTGGAATGAGGGTACTGTAGATGCCTTGGGGAACCCAACCTCTAAAGCTTCAAAAGCTTACGAGTACCATGTTGAAAACTTTGGTAAGCCTGAGGATTATGGTTATACAAAATTTATTCCTGAATTTAAGGCTGAAAACTTTAATGCAAAAGAATGGATTGACTTATTTAACGAGGCTGGTGCTAAATATGTGGTTCCGGTAGGCGAGCACTGCGATGGATTTGCGTTATACAATTCTAAGGTTACGCGCTGGAACGCCGTAAATATGGGTCCTAAACGTGATATTGTAGGCGAATTATTTAAAGAAGCTAAGACCAAAGATATGAAAGTGGGTATGTCGTCGCACTATGCGTATGCATGGCACTGGTGGACTTACGACGAGAAGTATGAAACTACAGACCCGAAACTACAGGATTTTTATTGGAAAGCCCACGAAAGGTGGTCGCCAGCCACTCCTGAATTTGTAAACCATTGGTACAAACGCACCATTGATATGATGACGCAATATAAACCCGATTTAATGTGGTTTGACCTTGGCTTATGTGAACCGGAATATGAAGAAGCACGTAAAAAATACTTAGCAAAATACTACAATCAAGGTTTAAAAAATAACCAAGAGGTTGTTGTGAATTACAAAAACATTAAGTGGAAACCTATACCTGACGGAGCTGCTGTTTTAGATATTGAAAGTGGAAAATTAGATCGTATTCGCGAAGAAACATGGCAAACCGATATGTCGCTTGGCGGATGGCGTTGGGGGTACTCAGAGCCTTATGATATGCGCAAACCGGGAGCTTACATTAACGACTTAATTGATATTGTAAGTAAAAATGGTGTTCTATTATTAAACGTAGCTCCAAATAAACATGGCGAAATACCTGCCGACCAACAAGCGATATTAAAAGAAATTGGTGCTTGGTTAAAAATTAATGGCGAAGGTATTTATTCAACTACTCCATTTACTGTGTTCGGACAAGGACCTACCAATGCTAAAATGGTATTGCATGGCAATATGAAGGATAAAGGTTTTACTGCTGATGATGTTAGATACACTCAGAAAAGCCAAACTATTTATGCATTTTTATTAGAGTGGGCAGAAGGTAAAGAAACCCTTTCTTTAAGCGCTTTAGGTTCTGAGAATAGAGTTATTAACGATGCTATAAAAAGCGTTTCAATAATGGGTTACGATGAAACTATTAATTGGATACAGAAGGATAATGAACTAATTATTCAGCTCCCTAAAGAACGACCGGCTAAAAATGCCATAGGTTTTAAAATTGAGTTAGAAGATGCGCCTAGCGATATTTTTAAAACTAAATAGTATTACAAAATATTGAGACTAATTAAAGTGAGTTCATTTTATTGAACTCACTTTTTTTATACTCAAAATTATTAGCATAATAGAATATGTTTTTCTATTAAAAGCTTTAAACATTTAAGCTACACATACTATCTGATATAATACTGAAATCCTAACATAAAGGTATTTAGATCAAGGTTCAGCCCAAAATTCTCATTTGCAGTTTCTGGTTTGTTATAACCTTCCGCTGGCTTCCGAATATTTTTGACATAGTATATTTGACCTATATTACAATTCACGGCAAACTTATCGTTAAGAAAATAAGTTAAGCCTGGCGTTATATTTGCCCCAAATTCAAAGATATCAATAGGATCGTCATGTGAATAATAAGTATATTTAATATCGTCATCGTTTATAGGATACGAATAATCATAGCCTGTTTCAGAACCTGAACCTATCAGTAAATTAAAAGTATAATTGAAATATAATTTCTCACCTAATTTATGATATTTGGTAACGTAAGGGTTAAATAAGAATAGTCTGTTTTTCTCAACCTTACCCATTTCCTCTTCTATTATTCTGTTATAATAATCACTATACCATTCTTCGTTATACTCAGATCTACTCGTACTATACTTATATGATATTCCGATACCTACCAATAATGATTCTGACACAAAACAACCGAGACTTGGCGCTATTGTATAGCTGTTTGATTTACTCTTTATCTTATCATATTCCTCATAATAAATATTTCTGATTCCATCGTAACTACTACCATTCCAGTTAAACGAGCCATCAATAAGTAAATTTCCTTTTTCAAACTGGGCACTCAAGTTCAGAAATAACATGCTTAAACATGCAACTATATATATTTTTTTCATTTGTATCTTGTAAAATTAAATTGCAATCTTTTTAAACTTGTAACTATCGTAGGTAAAACTGAAATCCTAAAGTGAAAGTGTTTAGGCTCAAATTCAAACCATAATACTCACGCTCAGTCTTTGGTTCATCCTCTACATCTTGTAGGATTTCTTTAGATTTACTATAATGTAACCTACCTATATTAGCTGCAAAAGCTATTCTATCAGAAACAAAATAAGTCAACCCCGGAGTTACATTCAATTTCAATTCAGATACTTTACTTTCATCTTTTCTATTAGTACCAGCGTTAGATCCCTCATCATAATCCTCGGATTTATCCACTCCCTTCCCAAATAAAACATTAAATGTATAATTGAAATATAGTTTCTCTCCTATCTTATGATACTTAGTAATGTAAGGGTTAATAAATACCATATTTTTAGTGGTTTCATAATGATTACTATAATCATCAAAATCTGTAGTAGATTTATATTTAGACTGAGAATAACTAACACCCAAGCCTAATAAAAATGATTCATTTACAAAATAACCCACACGAGGACTTAAATATAGATTCTCCGATTTACCTGTATTCTTCTTACTCCAAGAATCCGGCTTAGACTCTCTTAAGGAGTTACTTTGATTATAATTCACTAATCCTTCAATTAGAAAATCACCTTTGTTAATTTGAGCACTTAAGCTTATTAGTAGAATGCTTAAACAAGCCGTAATCATTAGTTTTTTCATCGTTCTATTTTAAATATTAGATTAAAGAATAACCTTAATAGTTATCTACCTTACATAAAAAACCTAAAAACAGATGAAGAAAGACTTAAGAGTATAAGTCCTTGATATAGCTAGGTTAGGTACGTAAAGTATACAACTAATTAAAGTTTTATGTTTACAAAAGCGAAAGTAACAAAAAACACAATACCATCTTTATGATAAATAATTATTTTGACTAACAGATAATGTGAAGGGTAATTTAAGTTTTGTCGTCAAAGAGATATAAAATAATAGCAATGATTATCTCAAGACTCCAATTACTAATTGCCCTATTTTTATTATCAATAAACTTATTGGCAGAACCAATAATTATTAAAGGGAAAGTTTGTAACCAAAATCAAAAGGCTCTTAGCAATGCCCATATACTTTTGGCTGGCGATAACAACTACTCTATAACCACTGATGAACAAGGTAATTTTATTTTCTCAGATGTGCCTGTTGGTGATTATACCATTCAAATTAGCTATTTAGGTTATGCTGTACAAAGTAAAAAGCTTAGTAATATAAATACCAATTCTGATGTTGGTACCATTACCCTCCTTCCCAAAGCAAATGAGCTAGACGAAGTTATTGTAAAAAAAAATGTACCATTGGCCACTGTTAGTGGCGATAGCATTCAGTATAATGCCGATGCCTATAAGGTAAACCCCGATGCCGATGCTGAAGATTTAATAAAAAAGATGCCAGGTATAACAGTAAGTAACGGTACTGTTGAGGCGCAGGGCGAGGAAGTAAAAAAAGTTTACGTTGACGGTAAGGAATTTTTTGATCAAGACCCTACCCTAGCTTTAAAATCGATACCGGCAGATATTATCCAAAGCATAGAAGTTTTTGACGAAATGAGTGAGCAGTCGCGCTTCACAGGTTTTGATGATGGAAACACCACCAAAGTAATGAATGTGGTGACTCGTGCGACTAAAAAGAATGGCCAGTTTGGACATATGTACATCGGAAGCGATGGTATTGACAAATACAGCGCCGGTGGAAACATTAACTTTTTTAATGGCGATAGACGTATTTCTATTGTTGGTCAATCAAACAATATTAACAAGCAAGATTTTTCCAACGATGATTTGTTGGGCGCAATCGGTAGCAGTGGTAACAGAAAAGGGGGTGGTTTTAAAGGCGGACCTGGAGGTGGCAGACCTGGAGGAGGTGGTGGATCATCCAACTCAAACTCCATGGTAGGTCAGCAAGATGGTGTTTCTACAACGCACTCCTTAGGGCTAAACTATGCCGACCAATGGGGCGAAAAAATAAAGGTATCGGGTAGTTACTTTTTTAACCAATCAGATAACCTTAGCGAGCAAGATATCTACCAAAATTACTTTGTTCAGGATGATGGTTTCAATCAATATTATACCGAAACTAACGAAGCAAATAGCACCAATTACAACCACCGATTTAATTTTAGATTTGATTACGATATTAACGATAACAACAAACTCTTAATCATCCCTCGTTTTAGTTTTCAGGGCAATAACTCCGAAAGTAATATCTTAGGAAGTAGCTTTATAAACGACACTTTGGTAAATAAAACCGAAAATATGCTATCAACCGACATGGCTGGTTATAGTTTGGGGAATGAAATAGTGTGGATGCACAAATTCTCAAAAAAAGGCAGAACCTTCTCGCTAAGCGGAAATACTACTTACAATTCTAAACAATCTGATAGTTATCAGATGTCGCGTACCATTGAAGATGAAATGATGCTTCCGAGCGATTCCTTAAACCAATATACCGACTACTCAAATCCTAAAACTAAAGTAGGTGCAAAAGTGGTTTATACCGAACCAATGGGTAGATACAGTCAGCTTATGCTTAATGCCAATTCGAATTATACTTTTGATGATGGCGATAGAAATGTATTCGATTATAACTACGATGGTGGTGATTATACCGATCATAATACCGATTTATCAAATGTATTTACCAGTGTTTACGCCACCCACAGAGCAGGTGGTGGATATATGTACAAAAAGAATAAAACCTTTTTAACCGTTGGCCTCGATTACCAATACTCAACATTGGAGAGTGAGCAACAGTATCCTGAATTATATACTATCAGCAAATCTTTCCATTCCATTTTGCCCAACATCAGGTTTAAAACCAATTTGGCATGGAATAAAAACCTAATGGTATTTTACAATAGTAGCACGCAACAACCTACGGTAAGTCAATTGCAAAACACCATAGACAATTCTAATCCACTGCAGTTAACAATGGGTAATCCTAACTTGAACGAAAGCACAAATCATCGTTTAATGGCACGATACACATCGTCGAATATGGATAATGGCACCATGTTTTTTATAATGGGAAGTGCTCAATACACTCAAAACTATATTGGAAACAACACCTTATTCGCCACAAGAGATACTGTTATTAACAACTCCATAACACTACCGCAGGGTAGCCAGCTAATTACGCCTGAAAACATGGATAATTATTGGAATGTTAGATTGATGAGTTCGTACGGAGTACCTATAAACCCGATTAAAACCAACTTAAATATGTCGTTAGGTTATCGATATACCCACACCCCCGGTATTTATAATGATGAAGAAATATATTCTGATGACAATACTTTTACGGCAGGTGTAACCTTAGCAAGTAACATAAGCGAGAATGTAGATTTTACCATCAGTTCTAACTCAAGTTACAACTTAGCCAATAGTAGTTTACAAAGTGAGCAAAACAACAATTATTACAACCAAAATACCACAGGTGAGTTAAGTCTTATTTTCTGGAAAGGCTTTGTGTTTAGGGCTTCTTGCTCGCATCAATATTATTATTGGACTGATAATGCCTACAAAGAATCGTTCTTTATTTTAAATGGCGAATTGGGTAAAAAATTCCTAAAAAATCAGGCTGCAGAAATAAAGCTCACCGTATACGATGCACTTAACCAAAACCAGAATATTACGCGCAATGTAACGGATGCTTACATTGAAGATATAAGAACAAATGCCTTACAACGCTATGTAATGCTTTCGTTTACCTATCGCTTACGAAATTTTAATATTAAATAAACTATCGAGTGATAAATGTTAAGTTTTAAGTTATAAACGGATTTACTGCTTGAGGGCAGCATTGCAACAATTTATAACTTATCATTTAACACTTATAACTTATTTTTTGCAAAAAAATAAATGTATTATATGAAGTGTTTTAAAAAGATTTTTGTTTTAGCATGTGCCATAGCTATTAGTCAATGGTCTTCCGCTCAGGAGAACCAACAACAGAGAAAGCGACATACTCCTGAAGAAATAATTGCCTTAATTGATCTGGATAATGATGGTAAGGTTAGTCTATCAGAATTAGAACAGCACGAACAGTTTAATCGACTATCTAGCAATTTTGATAGAATTGACAAAGATGGTGATGGTTTTATAACAGCGTCGGAATTAGAAACAGCCCAACAAAACCAAATGGAACGCAGCAAGCAAAATGCGAGTCAAAAAGAAATAGGCAAATGGGATGATGGTAAAATCACCATTGATGGAGGGGTTAAAGATTGGGGCGAAATGCTAAAATATTACGATCCTGAATCAAAAATAATGTATCATTATAAAAACGATGAGTCTTACCTATACTTGGCTTTTCAGGTGAAAGAAACAGCCATACAAAACAAAATAATGTCATCGGGTTTCAACCTTAATGTAAACGCCAGTACAAAACCCAAACTAAGGGCTACCATAATATTTCCGGTAATGCAAGGCCAAAGCCGATCTAAAGAAAATGGTGGCTCTGAAATGGGTAATAAACAATCAGGCGGAGGACAGAAAGACCGAAGTCAAAGAATGGAAGAGCGCAAGCAACTGTGGCTATTTTTAATGGGTGCCATTAATACTGAAGGTTTTGTAAGCGGGGTAACTAGCATCTCAAAAAACAATGGTTCTGATAAAGCTTTTACCTACGATATTGCTTGGGATGATTTAAACCAAATGAATATTGAATTTAAAATTCCAATTGCTGAACTTGTTGAACCACATGACAAACAGAAATCTGCAGACAAAATTGAATTTATGATTGAACCCCGTGTTCTAGCTATGCAGATGCCTGAAGGTGGCAGAGGTCCTGGTATGGGCGGACCCGGAGGCCAAGGTGGCGGTGGTAGAGGAATGGGTGGCCCTGGTATGGGAGGTCCCGGTGGTGGAATGCGACCTGGTGGTGCTTCTTCTATGCAAGGTCAGGGAGGTAATAAACCTGATATGCAAACCATGATGAGTGAGCAGGCCTTTAAGTTTAAATTTCAGTTATCAACAGCGAATAGATAGGAGATGTTAGATAAGAGACAATATATTTTAGACTGATATACAAAATACAAGAATGAATCTCAATCTAAAATCTATTATCTCTTATCCATCACATCTACATACTTATTCCCTCACTATTTTAAGTACATAAGCAAAATCATAAGGCTTTTCTTTAGGCATTTTAACCACTAATGCTTCATCATCCTGGTTCCATTCAATTGCTTCTTTAGAACCAAGCATACTAATGCGTTTTATGGATCCCGGAAATAATTTACCCATCGAACTAAGGGTTCTTATTGCGACTTCCTCTCCTGGCCAATCCATACAAATGACATATAAGTTTTTCCCATTTTGGGTAAAACGGATATCCTCAGCTGTGTATTTCGGAATAAACTCGCCATGTTTTTTACCTTGACCATGATGCCCAGGGTGCGTTACTTCGGTAGGTCCTTCTCCAAAGAACACCCATGGAATGGTATTGTAGATGGCCTCTCCATTTATTTTCAGCCAATCGCCCATGGCGTAAAGTTCCTTCTTTATTGGTTCTGCAAAAGTACCATCGGCTTGTGGAGGAACATTTAATAGGATACGCCCATTTTTACTGGTGATATCCACTAACATATCCACCAAAGTGCCCGCGTCTTTCGGTTTATTAACCGGATTATAAAACCAAGTTGAATACCACTTGTAATGGCGCTGCATATTAATATCAGCCATCCATGGGGCGTACTGTAAGCCCACAAGATTACCATCTTCAATATCGCGCATACCAATACCTACTGGTATATCGTGCGATTTATAAATTACCTCAACTTCGTTATCCCACTCTATGCCCTTATTAAAAAAGTGACTAATCATTTTTTGTTGATACTTTTCAGGCGTTCCGCCAAGCTCCGGTTTGGCTTGTGGCAACCAGCGACCTCTATCAACTTGGCCCTTTAACTCCTTTCCTACAGTACCTCCAAAACCAGTATCAAACCAAATCATATCAGGCTGATATTTATCTACAGCTTCTGATATACGAGCATACCAAGCGTCGTATATAACGTCGGCCACTCTCCCATTATTCATAGTTCCATATGCTGAGTTATCCTCATACGGATTGAGATAAGTACTATTTTCCTTTGAAATTGGCCCCCACATACGCTCCCAAAAATTTCCCGTATGAAAAGAAGATATTACTGGCATTCCTCGCTTGCGCAGCTCCTTTGCCAAGCTTCCATAAATATCTACTTTAGGTCCTTTTTGCACTGAGTTCCATTCAGTAATATCGCTATCCCAATTTAATAAGCCACTTCCGTGCCATGCAACAGGGCCGCCAAACTGAGCACCAGCAGCCTGAAACAAATCGACCCACTCTTTGGCATCAAAGCGTTCCCCTTTCCATTGCTCAATTGCATCAAGCCTTGTCATTTCTTTATTGCCCGAAGCTACCTGAACTGTTTGTGGCCCCCAATGACAATAGATGCCAAACTTCATTCCATCAAGCCACTGTGGAGACTGATGCTTGCGCAGAGAACTCCAATCCGCTTCATATAGTTTTACCTCAACTTTTGCAGTGGTATCATATGAACCTGTACAGCTCAATAAAAATGCAATAAATGGTACTATTAAGTAGTTTCTTTTCATATTCAAGTAGGTATCTTAGCTTACAATTTATTACGTTCTATTTTAAGCACATAGGCAAAATCGCATGGTTTCTTATCAGGAAACTGCACCTTTAAACTTTGGGCTTTATGTTCCCATTTTATGGATGCATCACTCCCAATAAGGCTGATATTTTTTATTTCATCGGGATACAACTTTCCTTCATATCCTAGAGATTTGATTTCTATGGCTTCCGTTGGCCAATCTAAAACAATGGCATATAACACGCCATCTTTTTGTGTAAAACGTATATCCTCGGAAGTGTAACTTGGGATATCGCGTCCTTTATTTTTTCCTTGTCCATGATGACCTGTATTTTTTACGTAAGCGGGGCCTTCACCATAAAATACCCAAGGCGTAGTACTATAAATAGCTTCTCCATTTAAATTTAGCCAATCGCCCATTTTATAGAGCTCTTGTTTAATATTCTCGGCAAAAGAACCATCTGCTTTGGGAGGCACATTTAATAAAACGCGACCGTTTTTAGCGGTGATATCAACCAACATATCAATAAGCATGTTAGCATCCTTTATTTCATTTTTAGGGTTGTAAAACCAAACTGTAGGCCATACCATATGTTGCTGCATATTAATATCGGCAATCCATGGGTCGTATTGTAAACCATCAAGGTTACCATTCTCAATATCGCGCATAGCGATACCCGGAGGGATGTCGTTACTCTTATAAAACAGATCCACCTCTTTACCCCAATCAAGAGCGGCATTGAAATAACCACTGATATAACGTTGTTGTATATCTTCGCGAATGCCATCGATAAACAAGTCTTTATCCGACTGCATAATCTTGCCCTCTTTAATCATATGCTTTTTCTCAGGACCAACTGTACCTCCAAAACCTACATCAACCCAAACCATATCTGGCTGATATAATTCGTAACCCTCTGTCATTCTATCAAGCCAACCCTCTAGGTATTCAGAATTATATCGTCCTCCAGCTCCATGAACTTTAGGTGTATTACCCCTTTTAGAATAATCGTTACCAGGTTCCATGTAAGTATCATCTCTTTTACTCATCGTGCCCCACAGTGTAGTGCTATGGAATGAAGCCACAAGCTTCATATCTGCTTTTTTTATTTCTCTGGCCAACTCACCATAAATATCAATTTGAGGGCCTTTTTTTAAACTATTCCAATCGGTGATTTTACTGTCCCAATTTAAACAACCATTCACATGCCATGCCACCGGTCCCGCAAACTGAGCTCCAGCATCTTTAAACAATTGCACCCATTCAGCAGCATTAAACTTGTTACCTTTCCAATGCGTGATAGCTTCATGAGCTGGCATATCGTGCTGTTGCATTTCTAGGGTTACAGATTGTGCTCCCCAATGAGAATAAATACCAAACTTGGTATCGAGCAACCATTGCGGTGTTTGATGTTTTTGTAACGACGACCAATTAGCTTCATAATATTCTGGTTTTTCTTTGGATGGAGATGGATTAGGAGCACAAGCGGCTAATCCAATAATCAATAAAATAAATGATGTAATTTTTTTCATAGTTGTTACTATTTAATTAAACATAGTATTAAGTATAAAGAGATTCATAAGTATCTGAATTCATCTTTATACTTTTATCTTACTACTAATTTCTATCCCTATCTTCCTTAGAGAACACTACTCATAAAGCAATTTCTTATTACTAGTAAAAACAGGGTCTTTATACAATTTTGCTTGGCGTATTAATTCGCTTTGCATTTTTTTTGCAATCTCTTTATATTCTGGATTCTTATAGAAATTGATTTCTTCATTTGGGTCTTTCTGTAAATCAATTAACCATGGCTCGCTTCCTGTTGATAATACCAATTTGTATCTATTGCTCAAACTAGCAATCCACGATTGTGCTGAGCTTGTCATGTAAGTAATACGATCATCGGTAACTACTTTTTTCTTCGATGTAAAATCGCCGGAGGCATCAATCCCATGTGTTTCTTCAGTAAATTTGGCACCCATTAAACCCAAAATAATAGGTTTAAAATCGGTAGATGTAAATGCCTTATTAATCACTTTTCCCGATTTCACTTTATTCGGATAACGCAATACAAAAGGCACTTTTGCCGATGCTTCGTAAGGGTTTCCTTTATTGTGCTTGCGGTGCTCGCCCATTAAGTCGCCATGGTCGGATGTAAACAATACAATGGTATTATCGGCTAAATCATTATCATCTAAAAACTGAAGAATACGCCCCACATTATCATCAATACATTTAACCATTCCAAAGTAACGTTGCATTTTTCCCTGATCGAGTTCTTTTGCTTCGCTCTTGCCACCAACAGCTGCCCATTTTGGCATCTTATCCTTTGGTGTTTGCATGGTTTTAGGTTGTTCAAAAAATAAATTCTCATACATAGTATCATAAGGAGGGCGAACTGTGTTTGGCGTATGCGGATCAGGAATAGAAAGCATCAAACAGAAAGGTCCTTTTTTATCACGCTCTAAAACCTCTAGGCCTTTTGTGGTCAAATAATCAGTAGTAAAGTTTTCATCTGTTATCTTTTTTAAATTAACCTGCTGCCTTTGGGTCTCAGCATCATATTTGCCATAAATAATTGGTTCTCCATTTTCATCATCAAGTGCTTTCCAGTGCCCTCGGTTAAACATATACCTATTATCAGTAAACCCGAATTTACGTGCAGGTTCAAAACCAGGTTTGGCATCACCATCTAAATGCCACTTACCAATGTAAGATGTAGCGTAACCACTTTCTTTTAGTACCTCAGCAAAAGTTTGCACATCATCATACATAGGAATATCGTTTCGGTACGAACGTGTTGCAATAGGATATTTACCCGATACAAAAGAAGCCCTTGATGGCGTACACACCGGAGATGACGCATAAAAATTGTTACAGATAGAACCCTCGTGCGCCAATCTATCGATATTTGGTGTTTTTACTTCAACACCCTTTCCCCAAACAAAAGCCTGATCTTCGCTTAGTTGCTCACGGTAGCAACCTAGCGTTCTGAAATTATGCTCATCGGTATAGATGATCACAAGATTGGGCTTTTCTTGACTTTTTGCCAATTGCGGAAATAGAAGCATTAGAATGATAAGTGCTTTGAGGTAATTTGTAATATTCATGATGGAAATTTAAATATTAGATAGTGTAATTATTCTTTATTTTAATATTGTAATATACTATCATTTGAATGGTTTCATCTCCTATTTTTAGTCCTATAAACGAGGGGTATTTGAATCTACATCCTCGATATTCTAAAGGCAAGAAGAGGAATTCCATCCTTAATATTCCACTTTAATAAGGTAATGAAACCGCCTTATTTTATTGCATTACATTCACTTTTTACTTGTAACAAAACAGATGAAATCCGTCAGACATTACCCCTAAATTTAACCCCAATTTCATTAAAGCCATCGTTTAAATATGGCATAGGACAGGAGCTTCTATAGTCCTGAAAAAGTATTTTTAATGTGCGAACCATAAACCTAGTGAATCATTAGATAACACCATGCTAAAACCAAAATAAAAAAATGAAGATATGGTGTTTTAAAGTAGAGTTACATACGGAGCTTACCAAATTCTAATTATAAGCAACCATATACTCATGCTACTACTTAAAGTAGGCTTTGTAGGATAACTTAGCATAATTATAAATCCTAAAAAAAGCCTATATGAAAACGCTTTCATTACTATGTTTTAGTATATTATGCTGCATCCTTACTAATGCACAAAAGCCTGTAAAAATAACCGGAAATATAATTTCTGGAAACCCGACTGAAATTGAATTTCAGTATATGAACGATAATCCCATTTCATATTTATCCGATGACTACAAAGGCGTGTTTGTAAACCAAACTTGCACCTTACAAATTCCTACAAAACGGCTGATGAACGGACAAATGCAAGTGGGTAATTACACGCAACCCGTTTGTTTTTTTCCTGGAGATAATATCATTATAGATATAGATGGTGATTCTATACTCTTTAAGGGTAAAGGAGCCAACAAAAACAACTTTCTACAAGCAATTGAGAAAAGTGAATTCAATTCCGATTATATCTATAAAGCTTTATGTAGCGATGATTTAAACTTAGATACTTTTGCTTATCAGGTAAATCGTTTTATAGATGGACGAACACAGCTTTTATACAATTATCAGAAAACCTATCAACTTGAAGAAGCATTTATCAATTACTATTTAGCCGATATAAAGTATGCGAGATATGGTGCCATTGAAAGTGCCAAACGTTTCTACTGCCACAAATACAAAATAGATAGCGACTCGGTAAAATGGCCTCAAATATATACTGAAAAATATGATCTATCTCTACTAAATGACCACGATACAAAATATAGTATTTATAATGATTACATAGCAAGTGTAGTACACGAAATAAGCGAGATAATTAGAATTAAAGATGATAAAATAAGTAAAGATGATGCCAAATTTATTGCCATTAACGACTCTTTATCTGGTAAAACAAGGTCATATGCTATGGCAGCACAAATACAGTCTAAACTAAGTGAATCTAATTATGATCAAAAATTTATTGATGCATTTTATAAACTCAATAACGATGAAATTGCATCCTACGAAGTGGCCACTGCCATTAAAAAATATAAAACCAAACAATCCTTACTAGGTCAGCCTTTACACCCAGAAATGGCTAATGCCATTGTCGTAGATAGTGCAGGTGTAAAATCCACTTTTGGCGAAATGATGACACAATTTAAAGGAAAAGTAGTATACCTAGATATTTGGTCACCATATTGCGGCCCATGCCGAATGGCGATGCCACATTCTAAAAAACTTAAAAGTAAACTTGCCAACAAGCCTATTGAATTCGTATACATAACTGTTGATGGAAATAATGATAATCTTTGGGATACATTATATGAGGTATCACAGACTAAAGACAATCATTACCTGTTTGAAAATGGATTTGACTCAAGCCTTCATAACTTTATGGAAATATTCTGGGTTCCTTGCTATATGATTTTTGATAAGGATGGTAAATTAGCAAATTACAGTGCTCCGCGGCCCACTGAAGTAAAAGAC
The DNA here is from genome assembly GCF_947489045.1 of Saccharicrinis aurantiacus. Taxonomy (NCBI): domain Bacteria; kingdom Pseudomonadati; phylum Bacteroidota; class Bacteroidia; order Marinilabiliales; family Marinilabiliaceae; genus Saccharicrinis; species Saccharicrinis aurantiacus. The sequence continues at coordinate 41,748 of NZ_CANLCN010000007.1, read as the reverse complement.
GGTGAGGAATCCGATTTGGAGAGAGAGTTAAGATCTATACTGAATAAATAATTATAGCTATTCAGTAGAATAATTATTACCCAGTCTTTATCCATTTTAATTACTTATTTTACATTTTTGCACCTACTCTATTTTAAAACTATGAAACTTCTCAAGCTCATCATTCTCGTATTCTGCTTTTCCATTAACACAATGGCGAGCAACACGCCATCTGATATTCAATACCACATAAAACAGGGGGATACCTTTATGATAAGAAGCTTGCAGCTTCAAGATTTACGCGGATGGAATCCGAATTCTTTAAAAGAATCATGGTATAATGAATACTTCGTAGCATTTAAAGCGCTCAAGGAATATCCGGACTCGACTGAACTACAAGCTGAAATAGTGAGGGCTATTACTCATAACTCTTATCATCATTTTGATACACATACGGGCGCACTTCCGTTTATTGAAGAGGACTTCTCTTTATTGAATCAGATTGGCGATAAATATAAAATAGTAGTTCAATCCGATGGTAATATAAGTACATCTCAAGCCCTTAACAAAACTGCGTTAATACCATCTGATGAAAAGGACTTTGATAAATATATCAGCAAAAAATCTGAAAGCTATTATTTTGGCAAGCAAAACTTTATAAAAGACATAACGCAAGGTGCATTTCCGCTTAGCTATGATGCGAAACAAATGAAAGACTCGATAATTAGAAAGGGTGATACATCAATTCCCATGGGATATCTTACCAAAAAAGATTCCTTACTATTCTTTCAGCCTGCTTATTGGCATCCAAAAATACTTGATACCAACTACATGAATAGTCCGTGTGAAGGGCCACTTCTATTTTCGCAAAAGAAAGGCCGCTTTACTAAAGGTAGGTACACCTATGAAACAAAGAACATACCTTATCATAGAGTCGAGTTTATAGATGACACCATAAAAGCCGCTAATACAACTTTTAAACTAAGCGGAACTATAAAAAACTTAAATGCACGCAAGCTTAGCCTATACATTCTCAATAAATATCCTGATAGTTATTATTTTCAGTTCGACTCTTTAGAAGTGGATGAAAGTGGATATTTTAACTGGACTTTCCCTTTAAATAGAGCTTGCGAACTTAATTTTAGAATAGGCGATGTTGAAGATGAAAATTCAATAACTAAACAATTCTTCTTTGAACCTGGAGATAACGTCATTATGAATATTGATGCCAACAATGCACAAAATAGCTGGGAGTTTTCAGGAAACAATGCTACTAAATTCATTTTACACGAACAGATTAAGCATCAAATTAACCTATTACAATGGGGAACTTACACTTCTGTTGACCACCTAAAAACCGAAATGCTTCAATTACAAAATAAACTAATAAAGGAGACTGAAACTAAAAACATATCGGCGCTCAGCAAACAACATTTAAAAGCAAGCATTTATTTTGGATGTTATAATGCATCCCTATTCTGTAATCAGAAAGGTTACTTTACAAATGGTTATGATAACAATTGGCAAAATACATTTTTAGCTGCAGCAGATTTTAATACTTACGGTAGTTATTCATCAAACGAAATGAGGGAATATATAGGCTCGTTTTTACAATATCAGTTGAATCAAACTACACAGTGTTGCGGATTTAAAAAGAATCAGATTAATTTATTCAGTACCAATGCTACAAAAGATCAGTTTACCTTGGCTAAACTTATTTTTAAAGACGATGTGCTATATTATGCCCTTGCCAATCAAATACAAAAACTGCTATTAAATAGAAACAACAGCGATGCACAAGAATTGGTGAAAGATTTTTGCCAAATGTACCCTAAAAGTGAAATTGCCACTTACTTTAAAAACGATATTGGTGATGCCCTAAAAATACAAAAAGGACTTGCGGCACCCAATTTCACATCACTCACACTCGAGGGTAAACAAGTAAACTTAAGCAACTATAAAGGCAAATGGGTATACTTTAAGTTTATTGATTCCGAGGCTGATATTGAATTACAAAGTGTAAAAGATCTAGGAAATTATTTTAAGCAATTAAATGACAAGCGAGTTAAACCCTTGTTGATTTTAACGGATAAAGTAATTACTTCCGAAAAAATAGATTCTTTAACTAAATACTATAACGGAACTATTCTTTGTAATCCTAACTGGCAGTTTCCTTCTACAAAGCCTTACGGCATTTCTTCCAAACACGCTAGTTTCCTGATAAACCCTAATGGAATAATAGAAAGTACTTCGTACTTTTTACCTACCAATGTCGAAGGATACGATTCTTATTTAACAGAATCTATTAATTGGCTACAAAGTTATCTCGACTTACGCGAAGATGATTTTAATACCGTAGAATTCAACAAGAGTAATTTAGTTTGGGGAGTTTTAGCATTTATTACTCTTACAATTATAAGCCTATTGAGTGTATACTGGTGGCAAAAACGAAATAAAGCAATAGCGCAACACAAACGCGAGAAGTTAGACTTAGAGCTCAAAGCCATTCGCTCGCAGCTCAACCCACATTTCATGTTTAACACCCTTAGCTCAATTCAGCATTTGGTAGGCGACAATAGAAATAACGAAGCGTCGCAATACATTGGTGAGTTTTCGGGCTTAATGCGACAGGTATTGCACAACTCCAACAAAAGTATGATATCGCTTAACGAAGAAATTAAGGCAAGCCGTACTTACTTAAAATTAGAATCGCTGCGTTTTAATTTCTTTTATCATATCGAGGTGGATGAAAGCCTCGATTTATTCAACACCGAGGTACCGGCCATGTTATTGCAGCCATTTATTGAGAATGCCGTTATCCATGGTATATCATCCTTACAAAACAAAGGAGAAATACGCATTTGTATAGCTAAAAATAATGGCGTAATAATGTGCTCAATCGACGATAATGGCAGTGGCTATTATCCTGTAGAAGAGAATATGATCAATGGTCAAGGTATTAAGCTATCGCAAAAGCGTTTTAATATGATTTACCATGCATCGGATAATCATCAGAACATAAAAATCCTGAATAAATCGGATATTAACAGTAAAGAAAAAGGTACTTTAGTAAAAATTACTTTACCCCTTGATGATGAATAAACCAACAAACATATCAGCTATTATTGTTGATGATGAACCAAACAATTGCCAATATCTTAAAAATAAGCTTAACCAAAACCACCCAAACATCACTATTATTGATATTGCACACAATGCTTTAAATGGTGTACAGCTTATTACAAAACACAACCCTCAATTAATATTTCTGGATATTAAAATGCCAGGAGGTAGCGGTTTCGATATGCTTGATGCCATCCCCAATAGGAACTTTGAAGTGATTTTTACCACCGCTTTTGATGAGTATGCCATAAAGGCCATTCGTTTTTGTGCTTTCGATTATCTACTAAAACCATTAAACGATACTGATTTAAACCAAGCCATTGAGCGTGTAAGTCAAAAAATTACTTCGGCGCAAAGTAATTTGCAAGAACAATGGGAAACATTAGATTTAAATAACAATGCAAGTGAAAAACGCATTGGGCTCCCCTCATCGGATCAAGTACTATTTGTTAAAACCAAAGAAATTATTCGCTGCAAAGGCGATAATAATTACACACATGTGTATTTAATCGATGGATCAAAAGTTTTAGTATCGCGCACGCTAAAAGAGTTTGAGGAATTATTGAGCGACGAAGGTTTTTTGCGTGTACACCAGTCGCACTTGGTAAATAAATCGGAAGTAAAAGCTTACGTTAAAACGGATGGTGGTTATCTGCTAATGCACGATAAATCGCAAGTAAGCATCTCGCGCATGCGTAAAGATACAGTGGTAAAAGCCTTGGGTTTTAAATTATAACATTTCTCAAACCCCTTGATTTTACTAGTCCCCCGGTATATTTGCCCCCTCCGCTAGTACATTTTATATACTCCACCACTAAATTATAGTAGCTTTCCACTAGTTTTTGGTCTATTCCGAGTATTATTTACCCATCTCTGGGTATACTTTTGGCAGTTTTCCGCATGTTTTGTATAGTCCGCAGCTAATTTTATGGCCATTCCTATTAAAAAAAGTAAGTTTCAGAGCTTAAATAAGTAAAATCATACAACAAAGAAACCCACTAGCTTTTCAACCAGTGGGTTTCTTTGTTATTAAAATCCATCTACTATCTCGTTACTGTTCCCATTGGGAAAGTCTCTGCTACTTTATTCATGAAGTCATAAGTTTTATGATCCATTGCGTCCTCCATTACAGGTGCTACTAAAGGCTTAAACATAAATGGAGCTGAGCTATTATCCGGACTTGGCTCAATGGAGATCACCACTGTGGTTCCTGATAAATCAGTAGGGAATGTTAAACCATCAGGAGCATTTTGAATAAAATCTTCTCCCGGGAAACTTGGCCCTAGGTTATCAGTACCGCTGTAAGGTGCTGCATTATCAGCCATATCAACCTCGGTAAAAGTACCTGTGCTCACTGGCATTCCATCAATTACAGCCCAACCTTCGTAGGCCCATCCACTTGGTAGTTCAGGTAAATTTAAACCTACTGCAGGTGCACCACTCTCTAAGCTTAGGAACCAAACACCGCTCAATTCATCTTCCATTGAGTTTGTTGTTGGTGTTGCTAATATGTATTTACCAGCTGCGCTTTTAAAAGTACTACCTAAAGCTGCACCATGGCTAACACTCACATCTGCTGACGACTCTGAAAAACTACCACCTAGTATTTTTATTGCACTCGGTGCCGGATCATCATCGTTAGCTGGTTCAATAGATAGTACAAAATCAGTAGCTGCTATTAAGTACATTTCATCAACGGTAAAAGTTGTTTTTGATAGTTTACCATCATCATCAACAGTAAAGGTACCTGTACTTACTGGCTTACCATCAACTACAATCCAACCCTCATACACCTCATCGGCGCCTAGGTTTTCTAAGTATTTAATATCGAGTGTTAGCATATTATCAAGCATAACATCATCATTGTCATCATCGTTATCACATGAAATAATAAATAGTGATAAAAAAAGAACTGCTAAAGGAAATCTAAATCGTTTCATAATTAAAGTTTTTATTGAGTTATTATTTTGATTCAAATTTCCTGATTAAGTATCACGATATTATCACGGAAGTATAAAGTTTTAAAAAAGTGGCAATTAATTTTAGTTTATGATAGAAATATGAAGTAGAACAAAGGGCCCAGTTAAAGTATATAACTGGACCCTTGATTATTTAAGATTTACGTTTTTATTGAATAAAATACCTTAACGCTTTCCTAGCTGCAAATAAAAATTAACAATTATTTAAGCACTATAAGCAGGCAGTGTAAAGTGGAAATTGGTTATTTCATTAACGGTACTCTCCACCTTAATTTGCGATTGATGCACCTCTAGAATATTCTTTACTATGGCTAATCCAAGGCCGGTACCTTCAATGCCTTCTTTTTCTTTATCCACCTTATAGTAGCGATTAAAAATATTAGGCAAATCTTTTTCGGGTATACCTTCACCAGTATTCTGAATGCTCACATTTATTCCTCCATCCACTTTATCAACCAACAACTTAATATGACCATCGGCTGGCGTATACTTAATGGCATTATCGAGCAAGTTCTGAATAACCCGATCCATCATAGCCAAATCGCCATAGGCCATTGGTATACCTTCACTAATTACTGATTCAACACTTATGTTTTTATTATCGGTTAATAACTTCGATTTTAAACAAGCATCACTAATTAATTCTTGCACAAAGAACGGCTCTTTTTGCAATTGCACTTGTCGGGCTTCAAGCTTCGATAATTCAAATAAATCGGCCACCAAACGCGTTAATTTTTCGCTGCTTTTATGAATCACCTTCATGTATTTAATGGTATCCTCCTTACTCAAGCTATCCGATTTCATCAACAGTGTTTCAATGTAGCCCTGAATAATGGCCAGCGGATTACGTAAATCGTGCGATACATTGGCTATTAATTCCCTTCGTAAACTATCTACTTGCTTAAGCTCATCAATATTTTTAAGGATGGTATCAGCCATATCGTTAAAATTGGTTGATAACACCGACAATTCATTTTGTTTATTACTCACAGGAATGCGCGCATGTAAATCGCCATCAGCAAACTGCTTTACCGTTTGTATAATCACCCGAAGGTTACGGGTAAGCACCCATATTAAAATTAAACCAATGGTAAAAGCAGCTATAAGAGTTAACAGAAAAGAATTTACACCCAACTTAATCCAATAACTATTGGATACCAAAGCATGTGTAGTTTCATACTTTTCGCTGGCTAATACTATATATACATATCCTAAAAACAGACCATCCTGATGTACTTCAGTGGCCGAGAAAATTGTTTCCTCACCTGGGTTACGCGGATCATCGCCCAATACATATTGTTGCCCTTTGCTGCCTATAAAACTTTTAATGGGTGCAGTATTTACTCTACTCAATTTCACTTTTTTATCAAGCACCACAAAGGATAATATTTCGCCATCAGGACTCACCAAATAAACCTCTATACCAGGGTTTACAGCCATCATAGAATGCATAATCACACCCAGTGATTCCTTATCAACTTCCCCATTTTTAAAGGGTGGAGATTCCTTTACCAAATAATCAGCCACCTCAGCATTTAGCCTTTGTGTGGTTTCGTTATAGTATTTATCGGTGGCATAAGTAACAATTACTATGTACGAAATTGCCAATAGCAAAAGCACCAATAAAAAGGATAGCGACAAGCGCCAGTATAAGCTTTTTCTGAAGTTTATTATTCCCATGAGATTTTCTTCTTAAGTAATAAAATGAACATATTAAAACAATAGATCTAGACCATAGCATCATAAATAACAATATCGTATTGGGCTGTCTGCCCAAACCTGACTTCTTTTTTTGTCTTGATGCAAAAAATAGAAGCAAAAAAAATCAAGGCTGCTTTTCAAAAGGCTTTCTTATTTACCTAAACCTTAAGTGCGGCCAGACGATTTTCGAGCGAAGCTCTCAACTTTCTGGTCTTACTAAAGCTTTAGTTAAAACGATAACCTTTTGAAAAGAGGCCGACCAACCAAGCTCCTTATATGATCCCTTTATAATAAATCACTAACAATCTAAAACCTATTCATCTAACATCTAATCTATATCATCATTAAATCGGTAACCTACACCCCAAGTGGTTAATATGTACTTGGGATTGGTAATATCTGGTTCAATTTTAGCTCGCAACCTGTTAATATGCGAGTTAACCGTATGTTCGTATCCATTAAACTCGTATCCCCATATTATTTTCAGCAGCTGATCTCTATCGTAACTTCGCCCGGGGTTTTTACAAAGCAGCACCAACAAATCAAATTCCTTTGGGGTAAGTTCTATTCGCTCACCATTAAGTATAACACGATGTTTGAGTTCGTCAATCACCAATCCCTCAAACTGATGATGCGTACTTTCTTTACTTTCGGTTTCTTGCTTGTTTACCTCTTGCCTGCGCAAGATGCTTTTAACACGTGCAATAAATTCGCGGATACCAAAAGGCTTGGTTAAATAATCATCGGCCCCCGACTCTAAACCCAATACCAAATCAATTTCTTCCGACTTAGCCGTAAGCATTAATATTGGGGTATGGTTATCCAGGGCACGCAGTTTTTGGCAGACTTGAATTCCATTCATTCCAGGCAACATAACATCAAGCACAATTAAATTATACTGATGCTCCATGGCCATATCAAACCCTAGTTTACCATCGTTGGCAATCTCAGTGGAACAATCTAAATCACTTAGGTGGATGCTTAACAAATCCGTTATGTTTTCATCGTCTTCTACTAATAATACTTTTGTCATAGAGCTGAGTTTATTGATAAGCTACTTAATACCAAACCACATTTATGATAAAAAGGTTTAATCCAAAGTATTTATGTCCTTAAAAACAGATAGCATATCCCATTTTTGTAAAGGTATGATATAAGTATCACAGAATTATCACGGAATTAAAATGCGAAGATGGTTCTTGAAAAGCAGAAGAAACAGCAATTATAAGTAACTAATTAAAAGTCCATTTTAAGGGGATTAAACCTTAATTGAAATTTTTAATTAATTTGCATGCTCAAATTATATACATGAAAACGATTCCAACACATTATTATAAAAAAGAATGGTACAAAGACATCGAATTTAAGATGGATGAAATATCAGATGTTTATGAAAGAGTTGGAGAAAGAATATTTAAGCCACACTGCCTCGATTTTCATCAATTCTTTTTTGTTTCTGATGGAGAAGGTGAGCACGAAGTGGATTTCGAAAAATTTAGCATCAAAAAAAATACACTAATTCCATTAATCAGTGGACAAGTACAAAGTCATATTGCAGACCAAAATATTAAAGGATTTACGATTGTTTTTACTTCCAATTTCTTAATACACGAAGAAGTTAATCTAAAATATTTATTTAATTCACTCACCTTTAATCCGTTTATTAAACCCATTCAAATTCAATGTGATGATGAGCTCGTCACACTTATCATGATGCTTAAAAAAGCATTTATCAACAACAATACATTTGAATATCAAGAAGTACTCCGCAGCTATCTTAAGCTTATTATTTTAAAAGTTGAGGAAATTAAACGACAGTCTGTAGGATCTTCAAATGATTTACCATTTAACGTATACTCTAGCTTTTATCAGGAGCTTAGCCACCACATTAATTACAAAACTAAAATAGCCGACATATTTAAATTATTAAATACTGATGGCAAAAAAATATCTGCTGCTCTTAAAAAAACGGTAAATAAAAGCCCCAAACAACTGCTCGACGAGAGAATTGTTTTAGAATTGAAGCGCTTATTATCTTATACCAATTTGAGTATAAAAGAAATTGCTCATCAATTAGGATTTGATGAAGCTGCTAACATGGCAAATTATTTTAAAAAACATGTGGGCTGCTCACCCTCTGCATTTCGAGAATCAATAAAAATCATCTAAAATTTATAAGATTCAACCCCATATTTATAAGCTTATTCTGAGTGTTTTTTTTCTTATTGAAATCAGGTAAAATCAATGTAAAACTAGATTTTCATCCTGAAACAAAGTAACTTCTGGATAAATTTAAAATCCAGTTCAAGAGCTACTTATGCAATACGAAATTTCTAATACGTAAAAATAAAACGCAAATCATGGAAGAACACAAAGAACATGCAAGCAAGTGCCCCGTTACAGGTGCCGTAGGAAAACACAAACACACAGGAGGCGGCACTCAAAATAGAGATTGGTGGCCAAAGCAATTAAAGCTAAATATTCTGCGTCAAAACTCTAGCTTATCTAATCCAATGCATGATGATTTTAATTATGGGGAGGCTTTTAAGCAACTAGATTTTAAGGCTCTTAAGTCCGATCTTCATAAACTAATGACGGATTCGCAAGATTGGTGGCCTGCTGACTTTGGCCATTATGGTCCTTTATTTATACGTATGGCTTGGCACAGTGCAGGAACCTACAGAACTGGCGACGGCCGTGGTGGAGCAGGAACAGGTCAGCAACGTTTTGCACCTTTAAACAGTTGGCCCGATAATGGTAATCTCGACAAAGCACGTCGTTTACTTTGGCCTATAAAACAAAAATATGGCAACAAAATTTCTTGGGCCGATTTAATGATTCTTACAGGTAATGTTGCTCTCGAATCAATGGGATTTAAAACCTTAGGTTTTGCTGGTGGTAGAGCTGATGTGTGGGAACCTGAAGAGGATGTATACTGGGGTAACGAATCGGAGTGGCTTGAGGGCAACCAACGTTATTCTAAAGAAAAAGACTTGGATAATCCATTAGCCGCAGTGCAAATGGGATTAATATATGTAAACCCTGAAGGTCCTGATGGAAATCCTGACCCTTTAGCCGCAGCAAAAGATATTAGAGAAACTTTTGCGCGCATGGCAATGAATGATGAAGAAACAGTGGCCCTTATTGCAGGTGGGCATACCTTTGGAAAAACACATGGTGCTGGTGATGCAGCTCACGTTGGCCCTGAACCTGAAGCTGCTGATTTAGAAGAGCAAGGTTTAGGTTGGATGAGTTCATTTAAATCAGGTAAAGGTGGCGATACAATAACAAGTGGACTTGAAGTTACCTGGACACAAACACCTGCCAAATGGAGTTATTACTTTTTTGAAAACCTATTTAAGTACGACTGGGAATTAACTAAAAGTCCGGCAGGTGCACATCAATGGGTTGCCAAGGATGCTGGAGATATAGTTCCTGATGCACACGATCCTTCTAAAAAACATGCTCCTACAATGCTTACCACTGATTTATCTTTGCGTTTCGATCCTGAATACGAAAAGATATCTCGCCGTTTCTATGAGTACCCATTGGAGTTTGCTGAGGCCTTTGCAAAAGCATGGTTTAAGTTAACACATCGCGATATGGGTCCAAAAAGCTTGTACCTAGGGCCCGAAATTCCATCTGAAGATTTGCTATGGCAAGATCCTATTCCTGCGGTAAATCACACACTAATTACCCCTGAGGATGTTAAGGGTTTAAAGAAGATGGTATTAGAATCGGAATTAACCGTGTCAGAATTAATTTCGACTGCTTGGGCTTCAGCATCGAGCTTTAGAGGATCTGATAAGCGTGGTGGTGCCAATGGTGCACGAATTATGCTTGAGCCACAGATTAATTGGGAAGCCAATAATCCTTCACAACTTAAAAAAGTATTGAATACATTAACTGTAATTCAACAGGCTTTTAACGAGGCACAAAGCGGAGACAAGCAAGTTTCGATGGCCGATTTAATTGTACTGGCAGGTTGTGCTGCTTTGGAAAAAGCGAGCAAAGATGGAGGTTACGATATTGAAGTACCATTTACACCTGGCAGGATGGATGCTAGCCAAGAGCAAACGGATGCAGAATCTTTCTCTGTACTTGAGCCTGTTGCCGATGGATTTAGAAACTACCTAAAACAAAAGTATGGAGTTAGCACTGAAGATTTATTGGTAGATAAAGCACAACTATTAACCTTAAGTGCACCAGAAATGACAGTTCTTTTAGGTGGAATGCGTGCTTTAGATGCCAACTATAACAATTCAGAGCATGGTATATTTACGGATAAAAAAGGCGTATTAAGCAACGACTTTTTTGTGAATATTCTGGATATGAATACTGCTTGGGTGCCTTCATCAGAAGACAAGGAATATTTCGACGGGAGAGATCGTAAAACTGGCGCTATTAAATATACGGCTACTAGAGCGGATTTAATATTCGGATCAAACTCAGAATTGAGAGCCTTAGCAGAAGTATATGGTAGTTCTGATGCTGAAGAAAAGTTTGTTATCGACTTTATTGCTGCATGGGATAAAGTAATGAATTTAGATCGATTTGATTTAAAATAAAGACAGCTTATAAATAGATTAGAGAGATGATTCATTTCATCTCTCTAATTTTTACATTACACCCTCAAGCAAGGGTTTTTCAAACTCTAAAGTGACTTTAATGTCACCTTAGCTATATCTATTTTACATTAGGCCTGTTAGCATTCCGTGGTAGTACATTGGTTTTAAACCATGCTTTTTCAGCATCCACCACATACTTCTATCAACACCCGGATCTAACATAGAAAAACTTGGCATCACTTCCTTATCGTACCCAAACTCACACATCAATACTTTCCCGTATTCAGTAACAATAGGGCATGCAGTATATCCATTGTATTTCTCAGTTGGTGTTTTGCCTTCCATAATGGCAATTAAATTTTTTGCAGCAATTGGTGCCTGTATGCGTATGGCAGCACCGGTTTTACTAGTTGGTAACGACGAAACATCACCCAACGATACAATATTAGAATATCTATTATGAATCATTGTATACTTATCTACGTCAACCCAACCCCCATGTTTTAGGTCGCCTTGTTTGACTACTACATCCGATTTTTTTATAAAATCAGGCGCACTCATTGGTGGTACAAAATGTAAGAAATCGTAATCGAGATTCACTTTTTCGTAGTTGGCATCAAAAGGAGTGGCCGTTAATGTAGGAGCTGGTAATTTTTCAAACACTGCTTTTTTAGCATAGGTATCTACCGATACCAAACGATGTTGAAAATGCGGTTTAATTTCTTTCTGCTCAAACAACTCTTCTAACCTATCGCCAAAAACAGCAGGTTTAAACAAGCTACCACTATTGGTATAAAAATTAACCTGCTTTCCTTGACGTGCCTTCTCATTACGCAAATAATCTTCGGTCATGAAAGCAATCTTTTTAGGAGCACCACCACACTTAATTTTGGTATAAGTATCTGCAAATACAAGCTGTGCATCCTTTTTCTGAGGTAACTTAGTAATGGCTTCATAACACTTTTGTGCACCATTAAAATCGTATATACAATGCGCGTTCCCCTTGCCTAATTCCTTACGTGAAATGCCTTCAATTAAATCAAAATTCAATTGTCCGCCAGGCACTAACACCATGTAATCGTAATCAACTACGCCTGATTTTTTGGTGGTTAAGGAGTTATTTTCAGGATTTAGTTCTTTTACCGAATCCTGAATCCACTTTACATTGCGAGGTAATAAGGACTTGGTATCTTTTACCACATCATCCGCATCAAAAACGCCTCCAGCAATCATTGTATACCCAGGTTGGTAATGGTGCTTTACATTGGGTTCAATTATGGTGATATCCTCATCGTGAATCATTTCACTCAAATAAGCGGCCATTGTAATACCTGCAGCTCCACCGCCTACAATAACGATTTTAGCTTTTACATTGCTTCGTTTAAAATATTTATAAGAACGTTCGCTAATAACTAGTCCGCCTAAACCTAAGGCACCAATTTTTAAGAACTGCCTTCTTGATGTTCCATTACCTTTTTTCATAACCTTAATCAGATGTGTTTTGTTTAATAGCTCCAAATATGACTAAAGAATAAGGATAGGTATTTATAAAAAAATGCCAATTGCTTATAAAAAAACACTATTTGATTCGTTTCTAAACTGAAGGGGACTGATGGATGTATGTCGCTTAAAATAGTTAGACATATTGCAAACCTCATCAAAATGAAGCTGATAGGCAATCTCTTTTATGGTCATATCTGAGTGAACCAATAAACGTTTAATCTCCAAAATGAGGCGTTCATCTATAAAACTTTTTGTGGTTCTTCCGGTCTTCTTTTTTAAGAGGCGATTTAATTTTTTGGGTGTAATTTTTAACTCATCCGCTATATCAACCACTTTTAAACGATAACTGATACGCTTGTTTAACAACTCATAAAAATAGCAATCTTCAAATATATCTGTTTCTACGTCATCATTAACCTCGTCGAGGTTTTTGGATTCTAAATTAATAATCAAAATTTTCAGGTGACAACGCAAGAGCTCTTCGTATTGAAAAGAATTGCATTTATTTTCAAATGCTTTTATAATACTTTTTACTTGTTGTTTAATGGTTTTAGTTACTGCAAAAACAGGTGAGGATACATGAGGATTTAGCAGAATAGAACCATAGAGGTAACACAGATTTACCTTCTCTTTTAACAAAAAATCAGAGGTGAATTTTATAACATCCCCTTTCATCACAACATTTCTATCGTATTGTATTACTTGCCCAAGAGCTACTGGGATAATTATATTATCGCGCAATAAAATTTGTTTAAAATCGATGGAAAGAATACCACTTGCTTTTTTGGCATGAATGAGAATATAAAACCCCATTGTATGCGGCTCATATAACGACTCGCCTCTAAGTTCCTCTACTTTAGATAATGAATTGATATCGAATCCATCAACCCGCTTCAAGCTATATTTAAACTGATGTTTAGGTATATTCGTGTTTTTCATAAATCATTAGTCCCATATATGGAGGTGAGGTTCAAGGCGTGTCAAAATATAGAATATATATTGATTATACAAGATCAATGTTATCCTAAATAATATTACGTATTGGGCTGTTTGCCCAACTTCATCCTGAAACCATTAAGAATACTCAATTCTTAATCGTCCCGATGCCTTGAAGCAAGAAACGGAACCTGCCTGCCGGCAAAGGCAGGGCAAAGAAATTTCTTCAAGATTATTGCCACACTCAGCATTATTCAAGTGAACTTGATACTGCGTTCGCTTACGGCAATAATTCAAGGCTGCTTTACAAAAAACTTTCTTATTTATTTGATGCTTAAGTGCGGCTGGCGGATCTAAGAGCAAAGCTCTCAGCTAGCCAATCTTACTAAAGCCTCAAATAAAACAAAAGCCCTTTGTAAAGAGGCCACCCTAACAAGGCGCTTAATTAAAATCTTATAAAAACACACATTCAAAAAAGACTATTCGCGAACAGCTTAGAAATAAATTAACAAATCATTTCGGTCGCTATTGAAACAAGATTATAATACACAATAACGCCTAGCGATATGCAATATCTAATTTTAATATGTGTTTTTGTCTGAAGTATACCCATCGAGATTAACCACCCATCTGAACATTTCGTATACACGAATGAGTCATCTTGCAATATTTTGTGAGATATGGCACATTTTAACTGCGAAAAAAGCACCTACACCAAATAAAACAGTAATACAGGGTAATTTAATGCATCACAACATTGTGATTATAGGTAATTATGTATTAATATTGTGAGAAATTAAACCGTAAGGTGACACAATTGTCACTTTAATCATATTTATCTCATGAATATTTCTGATCAAATAAGAATCTTTCTACGCAATAATCCGTCTTTAAGTATCTCAGGTTTGGAGAAAGAAGCGGGAATTACCGATCGCAACCTATCCTATTTAATGCACGGTAGGGTGAAAAAGATAAAAGCCGAATCACTTGAAAGCATCCTAAGCATCTTAAAAAAATATGGTTTTGAACCACAAGAAGGTGCTAAAGTAATTTCTATTGTGAACAATAAAGGCGGTGTATCAAAAACAACACTCACTGCAAATATTGGTCGTGGATTGGCTGAGCGTGGTTACAAGGTTTTATTAATTGATAATGATCCCCAAGGAAGTTTAACGGATATATTGGGTACTTATTCGCACACCGATGAAGAGGGTGAAGAATTATACCACAAACAAGATTCAGATGTTGAATTATACAACTGTATGCTATTGGAGGACAACCCTCGTTATGTGGATCCTTTAGAGTGTAGATACGATGCTTTGGTGGGCGGACGTAAAAAACTCGATTTTCATATCATCCCTTCTACCCTACTGTTACAAAACCTTGAAAATGAACTCACCTCAATGGGTGCCGTTGGCTCATTCAGACTCGATCAGGTATTAAAAAAGGTAAGTGGAGAGTATGATTTTGTGCTGATTGACAACCCCCCGGCCATGAATATTTTGGTTACCAACGCCATTTTAGCGAGCGACAGCGTGCTGATACCAGTACAGCCCGAGAAGTCGGCCGTACAGGGGATTGTAAACCTGATAAAATTCATAAATTTACAATCGTCGGTAAAACAAGGCACACTTTCGTTGGAGGGTTTATTATTCACCTTGGTAAAAGCAAACACCATGGTGCACAAAACCAACATGGCCTACGTAAGAGAACACATTACTGATATCAGAGTTTTAGAAACAAAATTCTCATCGCGTACTCAAGTACCTAAAAGTGTTCAGCGAATGAAAACATTGTACGATGATCATGAAGCCAATGAATCGCGAAAAGAAATTGAATCGATAATTAAAGAATTATTGTAATACCATGGGACGAATAGGATCAAAAAACGATAAGCCAACAGATAAATCCGCTGCCAAAGGAAAGAAAAAGGACAATGGTTTTAAATCGCCAACAAACTTTAACGACGCCAACCAAAAGCTAGCCGAAAATCCGGCCAACGCCTCGGTACATGCATCTATTCGCCAAAGCATTACCATTAACGAAGAGCTCAACAGCCATATTACTCCACTACAAACCGAGGAATATAATGCACTTAAGCTAGATATTAAGGAGAATGGCGTGCGCGAACCCATTCTTTTATGGCAAAATCCGGAATCGGAAGAACTTCTTTACATTATTGTTGATGGCCACCATAGATACAAGGCCATATGTGAGTTAAGCGACGAAATGGGCGATGCTACGCCACAGTTTATTCTGAATTTCCCTTTTGATAAGGATCAGATTAAGCATATAAAAAGCATTAATGAGCTGAAAATTTACATGTCGCGCCGACAACTTTCGCGTCGTAACTTAAGCAAACAGGGGTATTATTACCATATAGGATATATTTACAACAGCATTATTACCGAAGGCAAAAAATCAGATACCAATGAGGCTGAGAATTTAGCGGCGGAGTTTGGCGTTACCAAGCGAACCATAATGCGCTACCATAAATTGTATAGAGGAATTAACAAACTGCCCATTGATTTGCGCCTCGATTATTTTTCGGTAAACTCGTTTGGCATACAAATGCAATCGATAATGGAATTGGCCGATTTATCGGATATTGAAGCAAAAGATATCATCAAACAGTTGTTTTCAGGCAATCAGAAAGACAAGGATAGCGATGATAAAAAGCTAAATACGCAAAGAAAAAGCAGTTCTAATTCGGGCTGGCTCGATCTGTTTAACACCTATGCAAAAACCGATAATTCAAAATCGGAAAAGATCATTAAATCAGGCGGTGCCGAAGCCATTTCTAAATTAAAAACTTATTACCAAGAGCGCCTAAAGGCTCTGGAAGATTTAAAAGATAGTGAATAAAGTCTCCCATGCGATTTTTCAACAATCTCGCATGGGGCTTTCTCAAGCGCTTACTCCAATCCATCAAATTCAAATAAAAAACATACAATATCACATACGGTGAGGTGAATCTCGTATCTGGGAACCCCAATCTCGCATCAAGGAAGTTCAATCTCGCTATGGCGGAGGTGAATCTCGCATAGGAGGAAGCCAATCTCGCAGGGGTATTTCATGAATCTCGCATGCAGGTATGGCGATCTCGCACCTCTGATACCCAATCTCGCATCAAGGAAGGTGAATCTCGCATGCGAGATTGGGTATCCTTGATGCGAGATTGACACTCGATGATACGCGTAAATCTATTATCGTCATCATTAGAAATCAACATTGTCCTAAATAACTTAGATTTGGTTTTATAAATTATTGAGAGAATAAGCTTTTTTAGCAGAAAGCAAATCCGCATATTATGTTACATATTTATATTATATTTGCGGCGAATAAAACTGAAACTCAAACAAAATACACTATGAAATTCTCACTAATCGCTAACCTATTTGCCATTGCCATATTTAGTTTAACATCCTGTACTAAGGAGAAAATAATAAATGGCGAAGATTTATACAGTTGGAAAGCACACAAAGATTTTCAATATGAAAATAAGATTCTAACAAATGGTTATTCGGATACCAGCGCATTTTACGCCAGTGGACCTAATGGTTTTTATAAAGTTGAATACGATAAATCAGCACAGCAAGAAAATTTTACAAATTATGTATTAATAAACGATCTAAATATACATCAAAGAACCCTTATCACTTCTGAGATTATTGCAAGAACAGGAGAAAAAGGTGTAGCATTCAATGCAACAAAAAACCCAAGTCATGGCCACACTTATGACTTTCTTTCTATCCCAGACATTGATTCTACATGCAGTAGAGTTTGTGCGCCTTATTACGCTACAAGCAAAGCCCTTGTAATGAATCACAAAAACCAATGTTTAATACCCTACTACAGTTATAGCGATGGAGAACAATCTTCAACATATATTAATGCAAAATTTATCATTACAGAACTATCAATTATCAATGAATACGGTAGGTCTTATATAGAGATTGCCAACACCGTAAAACTACCGTTAGAAGAAGAAATGGGATCAATAAGGAGCCTGCATTCTATTGGTAAATATTTCTTTGCATCATGCCTGTATCACACTATTAGAATTGATGATGAGTTTAAGGTAGACTACATATACCCAACAAGCCTGGTGAAAATATTTGAATTTAATGGAAAGTTATATGCATTTTCAGATTATGATTTTTTATGTTCTGATGACAAGGGCTTAAACTGGAAGGTACTTAGTAGCAATATCGGCAACTTGCATCAAGTTAATTATTCAGTAATAAACGGGCGACTTATTGGGTATTACAATAGTCAAATTTTAGAATTCTCATTAAGCGATACTGAAATAAGCTGGCAATATTTGGTAAATGATGGATTAAAAGGCCATAAAATTTCATCTATCTCGTTTTATAATGATAAGGCATACGTAACCACACTATCGGGATTATTTACAAAGGAGTATTCTGACTTTTTTACGTATGACACAAGCAATGAGTAAATAGGGAAAGACACCGCAGACCTGTGTTAGGGATTGGAATGGCATCCTTTGTGAGCCCATTATGGCGAAGCAAAGATATAATGTAAAGCCCGACCCGAGCCTGAATAGTGTTTTTAGTTTATGGTTGTTAATGGCGAGGGGAACACCCAATTATTAAACCTGCAATATACATTAACCTATCTATTACTAATCCAGGTTAAAAAGAAATGATAGGAGGGCTGTGCGGTTTAAAATGAAAATACCCGACAGACTCAATAGCATTACTGCTATAAAACCCATCAGGTATCGGAATTGCTTCTTTATATTTTATGTCCGTATACTATATTACATAGTACGGATCTCCGTTGAGATATTGCGCCATTTCGGGGGCAAAATAGGTAACTATATAATTGGCTCCGGCGCGTTTAATGGCAGTGAGCGACTCAATCATAGCGGGCTGTTGCTCCAATAGATTTTGATTGGCGGCATTTACAATAGACATGTACTCGCCTGAGGATTGATAGCCTACAATTTGTGCCGATGAAAATTTAATGCGCGAACGCACAATAACATCTAAATAGGTTTGCGCCGGGGTAATACCAACCCAATCAGCCCCTTCATCGAGATCAGTGGCAACTTCATCGAGTCCTTGCAAGCGGGTGCGATAATCAACCTGATAGGCTTTTTGCTCGCGCCCAGCAGGGTTTAAACCGTCGATACCTCTATCTGGTCCGTAATAATTGGATGCATACTTGGCTGCAAAACTCATTAATTTAACATCGGGATAACCGCGTTTTTTAAGGTGCGTTTTGATGGCATGCACTTGTCCGTCCATCATGGCTGATGGTGCTACAAAATCGGCACCAGCACGAGCATGACTCTCGGCCATTTTTGCTAATATTTCAATGGTTTTATCGTTATCAACTGTTAGTCCGCGCAAAATACCGCCTTGTCCGTGACTGGTGTAGGGTGTTAAATCTACATCGGTAATTACGATTAAGGAAGGATAAGTTTCCTTTATTTTTTTTACGGCTAATTCAATCAGATTATTGTGCTTAAATGCTGCACGTGCATCTTTTGATTTTTCGCGATCATCTACAATTCCTTTTAAAAGAATTTTATCAATGCCTGAGGCAATGGTTCCTTCTAGGTCTTGCAACAATAAATCGAGTGAAAACTTAAATGCACCTTCAATACTAGGTACAGCTTCTTTACGGGCCTCACCACTTACTAGAAAGTAGGGGTATATTAAATCTCGCGTTTGTAAATCTACATCGGCATGATTATCTCTTATTTCAGGACTTAACCTGGTACTTCTGAATCGTTTAAACATGCTGTTGGGTATTAATTGATAATAAAATGGGTGTTTATTGGTGCTTAGCCAAAACCCGACTTACTGTGCCGTATGAACAACAGTAAGCTTAGAAAATAAAGCCTGCTTTTAAAAAGGCCTGTAAACGAGACACTCAAATTATTACTATCATGCATTGCATTAATAGCAAATTTTGATACTTGATATCACTTATATATAATACTCTGGCGGCTTTGGTTTTTCTTTACCGTATTTAATAACATTCCAAAGGCGTTCGTGCCAATAGTATAGGAACATTTTGGTAAAAACCTCTACTCCACTTATGGATGCAGCTAAACCTATATGCCCTGTTATTAAATATGAAATAACAAAGGTATCGATGGTACCTGTTATTCGCCACGAAACAGTTTTGAGTAGGGTTCTATATCTTTTTTCTTTCATGAGTTAAAATTTAGCATCCTGATATTTATACGAACATCAAGATTGATTTACAGATAGTTTTTGAACACTATATAACTTGAGAAAGTGAGAAACAGAACTAATATTACAACTGTGATAATAAAGACCGAAGCTAAAGTCATTCAACCCCAGTCTTTATTAAATACACTATCTTAAATCTATATGGTTCTATATTACTTTCACAGCCGGCTCGTGCTGAATTATACCTACACGGCCCACAAAATCACCAAACTTTTCTCCTTTATTACGCTCTTTTGCATAACGTGGTAGTAGTACTCGAAGCTCTTCAATAATTTGCTCCTCAGATAGGGTTTCCTTGTAAAGTGTATTTAATCTATCGCCTGTAAAACCGGCTCCTAAATACATATTATATTTACCCATTGAACGCCCAACAAATCCTATTTCTCCTAGGAACGGTCGACCACAACCATTCGGGCATCCAGTCATTCTTATTAATAAGTCGTCGTTGGTTAAATTACTTTCAGCCAACACTTCTTCTATTCTATCCATTAGCTTTGGCAGATACCTTTCTGCTTCAGCAAAAGCCATAGTACAGGTATTTAAAGCTACACAAGCTAAGGCGTGTTTACGGGCTTCGCTCATTTTTGGCTTAGGCCATATTTTGTACTCTTTCAATAAGGCTTCAATTTCTTTTTTATCCTCATCCTTAATGGCACCAAGTAATAAACCTTGATTTCCGGTTAAACGGAAGTCACATTTTTTGAGCTCGGCAATGGCACGTAATCCTGTTTTTAGTTTATAATCCTCGGTATCCTTTACTCTACCATGCTCAATATATAAACCTAAAAACCACTTACCACTTTTGGCTTTTTTCCAGCCTAATACATCGCTATTGCTTTTGAATTTGTATGGTTTTGGCGCATCAAGAGAATAACCCAAACGATCTTGCAAGAGACCTTTAAAATTATCGGGCCCTAAACGATCTACAGTATACTTTAAACGAGCCTTGCGGCGATTTTCGCGATTACCATAGTCGCGTTGCAGCTTTACTATTTCTTCAACTACTTCAAGCGTCTTCTCGTAAGGCACATAACCAACCACATCGCCAAGGCGAGGGTAAGTCCCTTTTTCGGTAAAAGTCATTCCTAAACCACCACCAATTACTACGTTAAAACCCGTAAGTTTATCGTCTTTACCAATGGCAATTAAACCAATATCGTTTGAAAATATATCTGTATCGTTATACGGAGGTGTTGCAATGGCAATTTTAAATTTACGTGGTAAATAAAGCTTTCCGTAAATAGGCTCCTCATCTACCCTACCATTTACCAATAACTTTTGATTCAGCCAAATTTCGTGATATGCAGTTGTGCGTGGCAACAAATGCTCACTAATATCTTTACTCATTTGATAGGCTGCAGGTACCAATGGCGATAACGCTTCGTTGGTACTACACATTACATTACGATTGACATCGCCACAAGCAGCAATTGAATCCAATAAGGTTTCGTTAATGGCTTGCATAGTTGGCTTAAGCTTTTGCTTGATAATGCCATGAAATTGAAATGCCTGACGCGTAGTTAACTTTAAGGTATTGCTGGTAGCATGTGTTTTAGATATTTCATCAAATGCAATCCATTGATCGGCCGATGCCAAACCTCCAGGAATACGCACTCTAATCATAAAACTATATAAAGGCTCAAGCTTCTGCCCTTTACGCTCCACATCTAAATCTCTGTCGGTTTGCTGATAGCTACCGTGAAACTTAATCATTTGTGTATCGTCTTCACTTACAGAACCGGTGGCTAAATCCGCCAATCCTTCTTCGAGTGTACCGCGTAAGAAATTACTTCGCGATTTGATGCCTTCGACATCTGAGGGGTTCCATTCTGGAAATATTTCGTTGTTCTTTACTTCTGCCATGATCTTACTTTTTTAAAACCTGATTTCAATTAAAATTTTTGAATTCAGATTGATTTAAGAACTTATATACAAGGCAAATTTTGCAAAGCTAGCGAGCTAGCTAGAAAAATTTAACGCAGTATATGTGTTATTTAATCAAAAGACATAAATTGTCTCATTATAAACAGTAACCTTCATCTTAAAAATTATTCAAAATAGCCCGCTATTCTTTCATAATTTTTAATCGAATCTTACTATTTATAAATGGTCTGAATCCAAAATTTTACATCGAATTCAGGTTGATAGGTTACGGATTGCCTTACTAATAAACATCTTCTCTAAAATATCCGTCGGCTCTTAGCTTCTTTAAATAATCAGCAGCCTCACGTGTTGATATTTTTCCATGTTCCTCGATAATTTGTACCAAAGCTTTTTTCACATCTTTGGCCATTCTATCCTTATCGCCACATAAGTAAAAGTAACCTCCATTATCTAACCATTGAAATACCTCAGCGCCATTTTCGCGTAATCTATCTTGCACATACACTTTCTCTTCCTGATCGCGCGAGAATGCTACATCTATCTTTTGTAGTAAACCATCTGCTCTGTATTGCAATAATTCAGTTTGATATAAAAAGTCTGACTCAAAATGTTGATCGCCAAAAAACAACCAGTTTTTACCTTCTGCCTCTTGCGTTTCGCGCTCTTGTAAAAAGGCTCTAAAAGGAGCAATACCTGTTCCTGGTCCGACCATAATTACGTTAGACTCGTTGGCTGGTAATCTGAAACTTTCATTTTTACGAACTCTAACCCAAACATTCTCACCCGGATGAATCTGATCTGCTAAGAAGCTTGAACAAACACCGTTGCGCTCGCGTCCTTTATTTACAAATCGTACCGCACCTACAGTAACATGTACTTCATCAGGATTGTACGCATAACTTGATGAAATAGAATACAAGCGTGCTGGTAATTTACGAAGTAAATCAACCAAGGCTTGGGCTTCCAGTTTAACTGGATAATCCTTAATTAAATCAAGAAAATCTAATCCATAAAGAAACTCCCCAATTTTCTCCTCGTCAGCAACTATCGCATTTAAACTGTCGTTAGATGCTAAATCAGCATATTTTTTAAGAACAGGAAGGGTAACAACCGTTAATTCAAACTGATTGATTAATGCTTCTTGAATAGCTACATCTTTACCTTCAACCTGAACAACCGTACTAGCACCTATAGCTAACTGCTCCAAAATATCTGCAACTAAAGCTGCACTATTCTTTGCTGTTATTTCAAGTGCATCTCCGGCTTCGTAAACAATGCCTGTTTCTTCAATATCTATTTCAATATGATACGTCTCTTTTGCAGAACCCCTACCATTTAATAATACCTTCTCGAGCACTTCTGCTTCAACCCACTCATTGGCTTTATTAGCACTTGTTGCTTTTGCTGTTGGTGCCGACACAGCAGCTTGACCGTTTTGACCAGCAAACTTTTCAACAATACTTGGTATCGCAACGGCCGCAGCATCCTGAAAATCTACATCCAACTCAACAATATCATAAATTCCTTTGCCACCTAACTTTGTTAGTTGCTCGTAAATATCCCTACCAGTTTTACAGAAGTTGATATAGCTACTATCGCCCAAGGCTAGTACCGCAAAATTTAGAGCTGATAATTTAGGTGCTTTTTTACCATGTATATAGGCATAAAAATCTTCAACAGAAACCGGTGGATCTCCCTCGCCATGCGTAGAAACAATCACTAAAAGGTTTTCTTCTTCTTTTAGATTTCTATTTTTATATTTTTGGATGTCTGATAACTGCACCTGAACACCTGCAGCTTCTGCCTGCTCTTGTGCTTGCAAAGCCAATAACTTTGAATTTCCAGTATGCGTACCGTATAAAATAGTAAGTTTTGCTGGCGCTTGAACGTTAGTTTCAACAGTAGCGGCTCCATTAGAAGATCCGTTTACGAGACTTTGTCCCAATAGTTCTCCCGACTGATTTAAACCTGCTAGGTAACCGGATGCCCAAATGCGCTGCTCTGCAGATAAAGAAGCAAACAACTCCTGAGCCTGCTTAACCTGCTCTGGCGAAAATATATTTTGTAAAGACTGAATCATTCTGTTTGTCTGAATTTATTCGTGAGCATTGGTTTATAGATATGCTCGAGGGTTTATAAAAAAGGATTATTGTGGCACATGTAGCACCTATACAATAATCCTTAACAATACTTTTAGAAAAAAGATTTATGAATATTATTAAATCTCAAAACTACTTAGGTAACGCTCTCCTGTATCAGGAAGAAGTACCACAATACGCTTTCCTTTATTCTCTGGCTTTTTAGCAACTTCTAATGCAGCCCATAGCGCAGCTCCTGAAGAGTAACCAACCAATAAACCTTCCTGTTTAGCAGCTTTATGACTAGTATGTACAGCATCTTCGTTTGAAACTTTTACTACTTCATCAATTAAGTCTGTATTTAAGTTTCCTGGAATAAAACCAGCTCCAATACCTTGAATTTTATGAGGTCCTGGTTGTCCACCTGAAATAACTGGTGAGTCAACAGGCTCTACTGCCACAATCTTTATATTTGGATTCTTTTCTTTCAATACTGTTCCAACTCCTGTTAAAGTACCTCCTGTACCAACACCTGAAACAAAAACATCAATATTACCATCTGTATCAGCCCAAATCTCTTCAGCTGTTGTAGCTTTGTGAATAGCTGGGTTCGCCGGATTGTTAAATTGTTGTGGAACAAATGAACTTTCGTGCTCATCAGCAATTTCTTGAGCTCTCTCGATAGCACCTTTCATCCCTTTAGCTGCAGGAGTAAGTACTAACTCAGCACCAAACTTTACTAAAAGCTTACGACGCTCAATACTCATACTTTCAGGCATTGTTAAAATTAATCTATACCCTTTAACTGCAGCTACAAAAGCTAAACCTACACCTGTATTTCCACTTGTTGGCTCTACAATTACAGTTCCTTCTTTTAGGTCTCCTGCTTTTTCAGCAGTTTCAAGCATTGCAAATGCAATTCGATCTTTCACTGAGCTAGCTGGGTTAAAATATTCTAGTTTGGCAACTACTTGCGCTTCGCTTTCGTTTAATCTGTTTACTTGTACTAGTGGTGTTTTACCAATTAATTCTGTAACGTTCTGTGCAATTCCGCTCATAATATTAGTTGTTTATATGATTTCCTATTGATTTACTATTTTAATTCTGAGACAAACATAATAGAAGAATTTATACCTCACAAGACAAAATCACCCTTTAGTCATATCTTAATAGTATGATTAATAACAATTCTTAGTCCATGAAAATATTACAAGTTATTAATTTACAATATCTTATCTATAAATAAACACAAGAATTTTAACAAAAACCATTTACATACTTTTTTAGTATGATTAAATAAGAACACCAATACCCATAACACACATCTTAAATTACCTTACTTATTTAATCACCAAAACCCGTTCAGTTATCAACAAGATCTTTCATAATTCTCGAATTTGTTATACATTGAAACACAAGCCACCACACACTTAAATATTGAAATCGTATGCTTACCACACTTTTTGAATTATCCAGGATGCTTATCGCCGGCTCAATTGTGGGCTACTTTACACTACGTTTATTTTTTAAAAATAGCGTATTTCAGAGAATTGGGTTCCTATGGATTGTTAACGTCATCATCAACGCTTCCATTAGTAAATTCCTATACACCTACCCTGATGATTTTTCCTATTGGATTGCTCTACCACTCGGACTTGGCAATACGGCCTTCTTTTTCTACCTGACCTATAAAATGGTAAAAACACCACTAAACAAAGCCATTGAAAATATCAATCAATTGGCAAATGGGAATCTTAATTTAGAAAAACAAGACAAAACCAAATACTCGGGAGAACTCAAATTACTAGATGAATCTACTCATAAACTTAGCAGTATTTTAGTGAACGCTTTTGCCAAAATAAAAGCTTCAAGTCACGCGATCAATAATATGAGTAGCGATATGAATATTATGGCAGAGAACCTATCAACGGGCAATAGCGAACAGGCAAGTTCCATAGAAGAGATTTCATCATCAATGGAAGAAATGAGCGCGAACATTTCTGCATCTTTTGACAATGCACAATTAACGAAACAAAAATCGGAAGAAAGCAATACCGCCCTTAACAAAAGTAGCATCTCAGCGCGCAAACTTGAAGAGGCAATACTTGATATTACAGGCCATATAAAAGTAATTGACACAATAGCTACAGAAACAAATTTGCTCGCACTAAATGCATCTATTGAAGCCAAGCAAGCTGGTGAAGCAGGCAAAGGTTTTAATGTTGTAGCTGCTGAAGTTAAAAACTTGGCCGAAAACAGTAGCAAATCTGCCTTGCAAATTCAAGAACTCTCGGAGAGGTGCAAACTATTATCTGAAGAACTCATTAAAAACTTAGATGACACCATTCCAACCATGAAGATCACCCAAGAGCTTATGACGGAAATAACGAGTGCAAGCATGGAGTTAAAAACAGGTTCAGATCAAATTACTTCAGCAGTTAACGAAATTAATACCACAACACAATCGAACGCTGGACTATCTGAAGAACTAAGCGGCAACTCATCGTATCTCTTTAATGAATCAAAAACTCTTAATGATAGTTTGGAAGATTTTAAATCATAAGAGGAGCCATTATTACGAATGACTCCTTTTAAAAACTCTTTATGAGATACTACTAAATATAGTACATTAAACTTTCATTTAGATTTCTATATTCTCCTTGTATATCAGATAATGTTTTAGCTTCCAACACATCTCTAACATCACCAATAACATTATTTAAAACGAGAGATACAGCCTTCTGATTACTCGATATATCACCATCTAGTTCATAATCTTTACGAGTGGCATCTTCTAGGCATTCAAAAACCATCAATAAACTAATCCTTTCAGGACGATATTTTAATTTATAACCACCACCTGCTCCTTTCTTCACCTCGAGCATACCAAACTTTTTAAGCTGAACAGCAATAGCCTCAAGAAACTTCATTGGAATTTTATGTCGTAAAGAGATTTGATAAATCCCCATAAATTTTCCTTCACCCAACTCAGCTAATGCCAATAGAAAACGTAGACCATATTCTGTTTTTTTCGATACCTTCATAGCAATAACCTTTCAAATTAATATGATTTACAAATAAACAGAGTTATGAAGTAACAAGCAAGTCAAAAGTCAATTTTAACCCACCTTTATAATAGGATTTAAAACTAAAAAGCTTCCCCTAAAGTAAAATAAACCCCCTTATCACCCCGATTAGTCATACCAAAATCAGCACGAAAACTTAACTTCTCTTTTGGCAATAACTGAAAGCGAAAACCTGCACCAAACATAACATGAACATCTTCAACTATAGAGTTATCCCACTTATTAAACACATTTCCCACACCAGTATTTAATACATAACCAATCCGCCACCATAAGGGAGAACGGTATTCTGCTTGCAAATACGCAACATTAGTATCCATATATTTATACGGTCTGTCTATTCCTCTAAACAAACGCTTACCTCCTAAGGTTGGCATACGAAAGAATGGTACATCTCCATAAGCTGAATTCAAATAAGCCTGAAAAGCTAATACTTTATCATTTTCGCTCAGCTTTATATAGTTTCTAGCATCAATTTTAAAGGATGAAAAATCATAATCTCCGAAGTAATAATCATAGGAAATAGCTAAATACTGACCACTACTTGGATAGGAAATATTATCTCTACTATCATAGTAAGCTGTTGGCCCAATTCCCATTACAAAGCCACCTTCATATCCAAGGACATCTTGATTTAAAGTAGTTCCGCTTATATTAGAAATATCAAAAAAACCTAAATCATAATTCACACCTAAGAATACAGTATTAGAAAGACCTTTGGAAACGGTTCCTGTAAATTCGAACTTTTCCATATCAAAGTCAGAATAAATATCTCCTTTATCCTGATTACCTATACCATAAAAACGGTCGGGCATAAATTGAAAAAGCCATTTATTTTCAAATAGCCAATTGTTATTGGTGTAAAAACCGGATGATAAATCCAACTCATACATACCTGTTGTAGATATCATTACTGATGGACTAATATTTGAGGGTCGAAAATATTCAGAATCTTCATCTGAATTATTTAAATAAAACCTCCAAACCGGCATAACTCCAAAAGAGAACTTTGTTCTTTCTTCGTAGCCAGCCATTGGTATCACGAAGAAAGTATAATTTTCACGCTCAAATGTAATTAAATCAATCCCCCACTCTGCAACATCAGTAATCCACTCAACACTTTTAGGATAATGCTGAGTTGTGTCTGTTTGCGCATCAATCTTTGTAATACAAAAAACAATTACAACAAACGCTAGTAGTCGTTTAAACATAAATTTATATGGCCTCCAAAGCTTGTTTAAAATCGTTTATTAAATCTTCCGCATCTTCAATCCCAATAGAAATACGAATCATCGATTTACGTATTCCCATTTCAGCACGTTCCTCTTCTGAGAACTCGCTATATATTGTTGACCAAGGATGAATAATTAAAGTTTTGTTATCATTTAAATTAGTAGCTCTACGTACCATTTGCAAACGATTTAAAAACAAGTAACATTCTTCTTGCGAGGCTAAGTCAATAGTCATAACCGCACCTGGCTTTCCTCCAAATTGTGTTTGCGCCAAAGCATAGGCTTCATCTCCTTTTAAACCAGGATACCTTACCAATTTAACTTTATTATGCTCCTTAAAAAAGCTCCCTAATTCAATGCAGTTTTGAACACACTTATCTAAACGCAAAGCCAAAATATCGAGCCCTAAATTTAAAAAGTGCGCTGTATGTGCTGACATACATCCACCTAAATGCCTGAATATTTCCTTGCGTACTCTAAATTCGAACGCTTTGGTTTCGAAATTAGCAACCCACTTATTTAATGCAGGAAGCTTAGACCAATTGAAAGTACCATTATCAACCACAGCACCACCAACAGCCGCCGCACCACCAGAAATAAACTTGGTAGTAGACATTACTTCAATATCAACACCGAATTTAGCAGATTTAAAAACATATGGAGGAGTAACTGTAGTATCTGCAACAACAGCAATATTATGTGCATGAGCCAATTTTGCTACCACTGCAATATCAATAATTTCTAATTGCGGATTAGTAATGGTTTCGAAAAATACTGCGCGCGTTTTACCATCAATATTCTTCTCTATCTCCTTAAGGTCGCTCATATCTACAAAACGAACTTCAATCCCCCATTGCTGAAGAGTGCTTTTCAATAAAGCATAGGAGTGGCCAAATAGATGATTTGAAGAAATAATATTAGCCCCCGACTCAACCAAAGCTAAAAATGTATTTGAAATAGCCGCCATTCCAGATGATAGGGCAATAACGCTCGAAGCCTCAGTAACCGCTTTTAACTTATTCTCAAAGTGCTCAACTGTAGGGTTACTTGTTCTGCTATATGCATGAGCGAACTTCTTTCCCATAAAAGCCTCTTCAATTTCTTCAGCAGAATCAAATTCGTAAGCCACGCCATCATAAACTGGCATATGAAGGGAATTATGAGCATCTTTTTTTGAAAATGGAGTATGTATTGATTGGCTTGTGTAACCTTTTTTGATTGTCATGAATATCAATTTTTGAGAATATTGTGTAAAAAAATAACAATTTGTAGAATTCCACAAATAATAAAGATAATTTACTTACTCTATTTACTTCTTTGGTTTCTATTTGCAAGATTATACCTTTTAACACCTACTGAATAAGAAGTATTAACGTAATGCTTTAACCTCCTCGGCAATTATTACTTCTGCGCTGTTATCGAAACCATTACGAATATAATTTAAGACTTGAGCAATTTCGTTATCAGATAACTTCTTAAAATTGGTCATTACATTATTGTATTTTTCTCCCTCAACTTTTATTTCTCCACGAGCTCCATTAAGAACAGTTTCTATTAAATAATTCTTATCGCCTTCTGAATTTTTAGTATTCACAATAGGAGGATGAACGCGGGGAATTCCCATACCATTTCGTTGGTGACATGCAGCACAATTAGCTCGATAAACTGTTTTACCCAACTCCAAATCCATCAAAATCGCTTTTTCACTCTTTAATTTAGTAGAATCTTCACTTTTCTTATTCGCGTTTTTACACGATACTAAAGTGAATAAAACCAACATACTAACACATAACTTAAACATATAGAAAACATTATTAATTAAAGTGCCACAAACATACAAAAAGATATGTTTATCCTATATCATACAATAAACTCATTAAAAAACTCACATAGTGCTCATTATAAACAAACTGGTGTGCTTTTTGTTAATAGAACATGATAGAACACCAATAAATTGCTGTAATTTAAATATATTCGCCCTCCAAAATTTTGAACAATGGCTATAAGATTAAGATTGATTTCTGATGAGAGTGAAAACTTTATTAGAGACGTTGAAATAGACTCAGAAAATACATTTTTAGACCTTCATAACTTTTTACAAGGTGCCTTAGGTTATAAAAATGGAGAAATGGCTTCTTTTTTCGAAACAGATAACGACTGGACAAAAGAAATTGAGATACCATTAATGGATATGAACCCTGAATCAGATGATGCTGTAATTACCATGGCTGAAGCTAAATTAGGAGATTACATTTCTGAAGCTAAACAAAGACTTCTGTATACATTCGATCTATTCAGTGACAGAAATATTTTTATTGAAGTTTTTGAAGTAGACAATAAAAAATGTAAAGATCCAAAAGTATTAAGAAGCGTAGGAGATCCTCCTAAACCAGCTAATATGGATGATATTTTACAAGGAGGTGATGATTCTAACGAATTTGATATTGACAAGTTTGATGATGAATTTAAGGATGATAACGATCCTATGATTTCATATTCTGACAATTTAGAAGACCTTTAATCACAAATGTCGAAAACTCTTATAATAATTGTTGGCCCTACGGGAATTGGCAAAACAAGTACTGCAATAAACATTGCCAATTCCTACAATACAGAGATAATTTCTGCTGATTCGAGACAAATATTTAAAGAATTAAATATTGGTACAGCAACTCCTACCTCAGAAGAACTTAGTCAGGCTAAGCACCACATGATTGCTACACATTCTATTAAGGATTACTATAGTGCTTGGGAATTTGAGCAAGATGTGATGAAGCTTAGCAAACAATTATTCGATAAGCACGATACCCTAGTTTTAACAGGTGGATCAATGATGTATGTTGATGCTGTTTGCAAAGGTATAGATGATTTACCTACAATAGATGAAGAGTTACGCAATTCACTTAAAGCACAATACGAAGAAGAAGGCATTGAAAACATTAGGCGACAATTAAAGAAACTCGACCCTGAGTTTTACGATATTGTTGACCTAAAAAATCATAAACGAGTAATACATGCTGTTGAAATTTGCCTGATGACAGGAAAACCATACAGCTCCCTTCGTACGAACTCAATCAAAAAAAGACCATTTAATATGATTAAAATTGGTCTTACAATGGATAGAGCTGATTTATACGAGCGAATTAATTTGAGGGTTGACAAAATGCTTGAAGCAGGTTTAGAGGATGAAGTAAAAGGAGTGTATCCGCTTAAAGAGCTCAATTCATTAAATACAGTAGGTTATAAAGAACTTTTTGCCCACTACGATGGCGAATATAACTTTGAAAAAGCCATTGAACTAATTAAACGAAACTCTCGACGTTACGCTAAAAAGCAACTTACATGGTTTAAACGCGACGCTGAAATTACGTGGTTTAACCCCAGCGATATTGAAGAAATTAAAAAACACATAGAAAAACAGCTATAGCTACTTTATCGCGAAGCAAGTAATATAGTATGAAAACTACCATCGGTCCACATTTCTTCCTTAAATGAGCCAAAAGCCTCTACAAACGGGAAGTATTTGGCAGCTATATCCATTAAATCCTCAACCAATATCGGCGTCAGAATTTGTGAATTCTTTAACTCTTCCCCAGTCTTTTTATCGCTTAAAGTCGTTAAAAAGTCAATTTTACCATTATCAAGATGCTTGTAAAAGCGCTTAAAAAACACCTTATCGTTTTCGATAGCTGGCAACTTTTTCACACGCTTAGCCATGATCTTATCATAATTAACAATCTGAATGGCTAACATTGAATCTTCAGGCTTAAGGATTTCTGATATACTAGAAATAAATTGCTCAACTTCAGTTGAATTATCTAAGTGAACGAGAGTATTGCCAAAACAGTAGGCAAAATCATACATCCCCTCCTTATAATTCTGGTTAACATTTTTCAAGTCTCCAACAGCAAAATTTACATCAATGGCCTGAGGTTTCTTTGCTTTGGCAGCAGCAATCATCGAGTCATCGAGATCAAAACCATCAACCCTAGCTCCTTTGCGACCCATTGAAATAGCCAAACTACCAGTACCACAACCTGCATCCAAAATCTTCTTTCCTGACAAGGACATTAAATTACGCGTGATAAATTCTTCCTGTACAGGATTATAAGGAAACAACTGATCATATGATTCAGAAATTGAATGGTAAAATTCGCTCATGGTTTCAACTTTATAAATTAACTTCTTTTTCTATATGATATTGATTTCTATCTGGGCTATTGCGAGAAACTAACTCTGCCAAAAAGCCTGCTAAAAATAGTTGCGATCCGATAACCATCGAAGTTAAAGCAATATAAAAATAAGGGCTTGTAGTTAATAGCTGCATTTTAATGCCATGATAAACATGGTATAGTTTATTTATACCCAAATAGCTTGATGCAATAAATCCAACCAAAAACATTAATGTTCCGAGGCCACCGAATAAATGCATGGGTTTTTTACCAAATTTTGAAATAAAACTAACTGATAACAGATCTAAGAAACCTTTTAGAAAACGTTCCATACCAAATTTAGATACACCATACTGCCGCTCACGATGAATAACTACTTTTTCTGTTATGTTATTAAAGCCACTTCTCTTTGCCAATATTGGAATATATCTATGCATCTCGCCATACACTTCAATATTCTTAACGACATCCTTTTTATAGGCCTTTAGTCCACAATTAAAATCGTGCAACTTTATACCTGAAATCACACGCGCAGTACGATTAAATAATTTACTTGGCAAAGTTTTACCTATTGGGTCGTGTCGCTTTTGCTTCCATCCACTTACTAGGTCATACTCTTCCTCAGCAATCATATTATACAAAGCGGGTATTTCATCCGGATTATCTTGTAAATCGGCATCCATTGTAATAACAACATCACCATTGGCAGCTTTAAAACCTGAGAATAAGGCTGCCGATTTGCCATAATTACGTCTAAATTTAATGCCCAATACTTCCTTATGAGCTGCAGCCATTTCTTCAACAAGGCCCCACGATCCATCATTACTACCATCATCTATAAAAATGATTTCGTATGCAATATTCATTTTTGCAACAACCCGGCTTACCCAATCCTTTAACTCCACTATTGATTCCACTTCATTATAAAGCGGCACTACAATCGATAAATTCATATGCTATACTTAAACAACCTCACTAAAAGGCGGTTTCTTTGTTTTAATAATTGCCGATATTATTAAGGATATAATTAAACCAATAACTACAGTGCCTGGTATGGATAATATCGGAGATACAAACTTACTCTTTTTAATAGTAGATTCTCGTTCTTCTTCTAATTTATTGAGGGTTTCTTCAATAGCTTCATCAGGTACATTCATATCTTGCATAAAACCGATCGTCTTCTCAGCGATTATCTCTTGGGATTCTTTTACGTAATCAGGAGCAATAAAATTATTGAACGTAATATTGTAAACACACGAGAATAACGCTACTATAAATGTAACGAGAACACCATATTTAATTCCTTGATTAAGTGTTATTACTCCACCTAGCTCAACCTTTTTATATTTTTTAATAAAATAAACCAATCCGATAATTAAAGGTAGAATCCCAACAATTACACCAACCGACATAAGAGCCATAAAAGAAATACTCTCGAGATCAATTATTAAATAAGAAATAAAGTTTATAAACACGATTACTCCACCTAGGATTAATCCATCTTCGAGGCTCTTGTTAATTAAAGATCGTTTCGGGTTTTCCATTTTCAAAATTTTAAATTGTACTATTTATGATTAATATTTGAATGAGCAAAGTATCCAATTCTACATTAATATCAAACCTACATCCGCTAAAATTAATTCTGGATCTGAATAAAAAATCTAATTGCTAAAGAAAGCTCGATTTTTTATCAAAAAAAGTTCAAAAAATAAACTATTGATAACAAGAACATTAAATAATTAATGCAAAATTAATTCATTTTTTTTATTCAAATCGCTTGCAGGGTTAAGCTTTTTGCCTACATTTGCAACCGCTAAGAAAAACGGGCAAGTCCTGTACGACCAGCTCCTATTGAATTCCCCCAGGGCCTGACGGCAGCAAGGGTAGATGGTTGTAGCGGTGCGATGCAGGTAGCTTGCCCACCCGCCAATGTAGCTCAGCTGGCTAGAGCAGCTGATTTGTAATCAGCAGGTCGTGGGTTCGAGTCCCTCCATTGGCTCTCAGTTTTCTAAACGTAGAAAACATTAAGAGACAGTCTTAAGGCGTTTAAGACAAAGTTTATTGAATAAAATATTGTTTGGGCAGATACCAAAGCGGCCAACTGGGACGGACTGTAACTCCGTTGTCTTTCGACTTCGCAGGTTCGAATCCTGCTCTGCCCACCAACTTTATTTTGCCAATGTAGCTCAGCTGGCTAGAGCAGCTGATTTGTAATCAGCAGGTCGTGGGTTCGAGTCCCTCCATTGGCTCTCAGTTTAACAACTAGAGAATACATTATGCGAAAGTAGCTCAGCTGATAGAGCATTAGCCTTCCAAGCTAAGGGTCGCGGGTTTGATCCCCGTCTTTCGCTCTACTAAAGCCATCCTAATTTTTTAGGGTGGCTTTTTTAGTATTAACCATTTATTAGTCTGAACATTCGTAAGCCTCCAATCCTTTAACTTAATAAAAGAATTATGCTACTTAAAATTTACCCTGAAAATCCAAATCCTAAAGATATAAGATTCATTGCGGAAGAGTTACGCAAGGGTAAAGTGATCATTTATCCTACGGATACTATTTATGGTATAGGGTGCGATATTAATAATACAAAGGCCGTTGAAAGAGTTGCGAGAATTAAAAATATCAACCTAAAAAAGGACCACCTTTCTTTTATTTGTTACGATTTAAGCCACATATCAGATTATACCAAGAACATTAATAATAATGTATTTAAAATAATGAAACGAAACCTACCTGGTCCGTTTACCTTTATTTTAGATGCCAATTCAAACGTTCCTAAACTATTTAAGAACAATAAGAAAACTGTTGGTATTAGGATACCTGATAATAATATTATTAGAGAATTAATTAATGAATTAGGCCACCCAATATTGAGTACCTCGGTTATTGATGATGATGAAATAATTGAATATACTACCGATCCTGAACTTATATATGAAAAGTATCATAAGCTAGTAGACATAGTTATTGATGGCGGTTTTGGCGATAACTCACCTTCCACAATAGTTAATTGTACCAATGGTGATGTAGAACTAATACGTGAAGGAAAAGGCATTTTGGAGTACTAATGTACTCCTAACTTCATCCACATACAATCTTGCCAATCTGTGAACATATGAAACAATAAGCCAACAGCTACTATTCTTGTCTTTTTGAAGAATAACATTACGGTATATAAAACTATGGCTGGATAGCTATGTAATAAATGAAATCCAATACTACACCTATCTGGATCAAAAATCGGATTAGCCAATAAATGATCAATATCAACTAGCATAGTAGCCAGCATAATCAACCATGCTTTCTTCCACTGATCGCGAAAAAAAAGCCAAGCTATTAAACCGGGAGCAATAAAATGCAGGCTATAATGTAATAGAAATACAAAACTCACCTACAATTAATTTTTCCAAAAGTATGGAGTGAGAATTAATACTACAGTAAATATTTCTAATCGTCCTAATAACATTAGGAAAGACAAAAACCATTTACCAAAATCAGGAACAGCAGCAAAGTTTGATGCCGGTCCGAACTCTCCTAGCCCTGGTCCTATATTTCCTAAACATGTAGCAACAGCACCAATGGATGAATCTAAATCAAAACCCATAACAGACATAATAACCATACTAACCCCAACGGTTGCCATATAAATAACTATAAAAGCCAAAATATTTGTAAGAATTGGTGACGATACCGCTCGTGAATTATAACGAACAGGTATAATTGCATTTGGGTGAACTAATCTTTTAAGCTCGTAATAGGCATTTTTAATCAGAAGGACTATTCTAACTACCTTAATTCCCCCGCCAGTAGATCCTGCACTACCTCCAACAAACATTAGCATAAACATGATAATACTAATAGTAGGTACCCAAATCATATAATCGGCCGTTGCATAACCGGTTGTTGTTATTAAAGATACTACCTGAAAAAGAGCATCGCGAAAAGCTTGTTCTACATGTGGTACATCTCCTGAGAAATACAATACAACTGCTACTAAAACAGATACAAAAACCGTTATTAAAGTATAATATTTAAACTCTTCATCTTTAATGACAGCTTTAAATTTACCATGCAAGGCTGCATATGACAATGAAAAATTAACACCTGCAACAAACATGAAAATGATAATTACATACTGAATAAATGCAGAATCATAGAAGGCTACACTAGCCTGTTTAGTTGAATAACCTCCTGTAGCCATTGTAGTGAATGAGTGACAAACTGCATCGAACAATGTCATTCCTCCAATCCAAAGTAAAATCGTTTCAACTGCAGTATATGATAAATAAATAACCCATAAACGTTTTGCTGTATCTGCGATTCTAGGGTGTAGTTTATCTGGTACAGGCCCTGGAACCTCTGCTACAAAAAGCTGCATACCTCCCACTCCCAAAATCGGCAATATGGCTAAGGATAAAACTATAATACCCATACCTCCAAGCCATTGTATTATACTCCTCCAGAATAAAATACCATGAGGTAGTGCTTCAATATCATTTAATATTGAGGATCCGGTTGTGGTGAAACCACTCATGGTTTCAAAAAATGCGTCTGTAAAAGAAGGAATTGCTCCACTTAACCAAAATGGCAAGAGACCAAAAAATGAAAACACGAGCCACACTAATGTTACCACAATATACCCTTCACGCTTCCCGATAGATTTATCGGTATTTTTATTGGTGAGATAAAATAATCCTCCAATTGAAATGCATATTAAAGCAGATACTAAAAAATAAGGCAAGTCATACTCACCATAAATCAGTGAGACAACTGATGTTAATAACATAAAGACTCCTTCTACCACTAGAAGCAAGCCTAATATAAGCAATACAATGCGATGATTTAACATGACGAACACCCTTTGCGTAATAGTAATTTAATGTATTCTTTTAACTAATAAATAGAAACACTTAGTTAAACATCTTTTCTATTTTTCTAATTCCAGATGGCATTGCAAAAATAACCACTTTATCATTAGGCATTATCTGAGTATTGCCGGTAGCAATAATAGCCTGACCATTACGAATGATACCACCAACATTTACATCTTTAGGTAATTTAATTTCTGATAGTCTACCTTTGATTATTTTAGAATCATCACTCGCAACAAGTTCAAGCACCTCAGCTTTTGAAGTAGTTAAACATTTAACATGTGAAACTCTGGCCTTTACAGTATACCTATATATATAACTAGCCGCTATCAGTTTTTTATTAATGAGCGTACCAATACCAACATTTTCTGCCAAATCAATATAATCCATATTTTCAACTTCAGCAACCGATTTACGGACACCCATTTTTTTTGCCAACTGACAGGCTAAGATATTAACTTCTGAATTAGCTGTTACAGCAACAAAGGCATCCATCTTCTTAATCCCTTCGTCTTTTAATAATTCAAGGTTTCTTCCATCACCGTTAATAACAAGCGTTCGCTCTAACTCATCAGCTAAGCGATTACTTTTCTCCTTATCAATTTCAATAAGTTTTACATTATAATCATCCTCAAGGCGTTGGGCTACTTTTTTTCCAATTCTACTACCACCAAGAATCATCACATTTTTAATGTCAAATTGCTCTTTGCCAGCATCTGTCATTAATTGTTGTGTTCCTTCAGGTGTAGTGATAAAATAAGCTAAATCATTATGTTTAAACGATTCATTTCCTCTTGGAATAATGGTTTCCCCATCCCTATTAATGGCAACTATATTATATAATTTCTGACTATGAATTTCACCGACTTCAGCAAGTGTTTTATTTACTATTGGTGCATTCTCTCTAATCTTAATTGCATACAGAATTAATTGTCCATCAGAAAAATCAATCTGCTGTCTAATTCCAACTCTTTTCAGAGATGTCATTATTTCTTTAGCAGCAAGTTCTTCTGGATAAATTAACTGATCAACTCCTAATTGTTGAAAGAACTCTTTGTTTTCAGGTAAAAGATATTCGTAATTATTTATTCGTGCTATAGTTACTTTAGCTCCTAACTTTTTAGCTAGAATAGCAGACATAATACTCAATTCTTCATAAGGAGGCACTGCAATAAACAAGTCACATGACTCTACATTGGCGCTTTTTAAATCATCAATTGATGACACCGACCCAACTATAGTCATTAAGTCGAAATGTGCTTCCATTTGCTGCAAACGCTCTGCATTATCATCAATCAGAATAACATCATGATTAGCATTACACATAAGTTTTGCCACATGCGTACCCACTTCACCAGCTCCTGCAATTATAATTCTCATCTTTTGTTTAATTCAATAATAAAATTGACCTCGAAAGTACTATTTTTGAAAATCGATACAAATTTAATCTATATAAATTAATTCGTATCACTTATTCTATAAATAAGCTTAATTCAATGATAATTGAACATTAACTATACTTCAGTCTATGATTCCCTCTATCAAATAAGCCAATACATAAAACGAGCCAAAGTGAAATTATAGCTGATCAACAAGAACATAAGCCCCATCCTTAGCAAAATAAGAAGTGCTATTTCTTTTAATTTTTCTGATATTTCTAAGACCTCTTGCGCTCCATGAAGAATCAAATATAAGCTGAATATTTTTCAATTGAGTTAAATGCTGAATAGTGCTAAGAGGTGTTTTACTGGTAATAATAACAATATCAGTCTTAAAGCGATCTAAACAACTTGCAATATTATTACACTCCCCATTGAGTCGTAGTATCCGCTTATCAGAAGTCTCAAAAGGCATTAAAACTTCAGTTTCTGAAACTACATATATCAAACTATCAAGTCCTTCGTGAAGCTGTATAGGATTAACGACCTGATTAATTATTCGATCCTCAAGCGTATCATTTGATATTACATATCCATTTTTACCATCTGATTCAAATATTAAACTACTTCCTTTTACATTTGCAATAACTAATAAATTACGCTTACCTTTTTGCCAATAGTCAGCAATATTAAAGGCCATAAAAAGAACTAACAACAATAGACAACTATTCAAATATATTAGGCGTTTTGTATTTGACCATAAAACCAAACTCAATAAGATACAATACAAAACTAGCATTTCGTAAAAACCAATTTGTACTAGAGTGAAACGTGCATTTGGCAAATCACTCACATAATTGGTAATCTCGTTGATATACCACAAACCATCTTTTAATATCCCTGAAAATAAATCAGCAACAAAACCACCCTCGGGTGTTAAAACAATTAGTAAAGC
The DNA here is from genome assembly GCF_947489045.1 of Saccharicrinis aurantiacus. NCBI lineage: Bacteria > Pseudomonadati > Bacteroidota > Bacteroidia > Marinilabiliales > Marinilabiliaceae > Saccharicrinis > Saccharicrinis aurantiacus. Next base: position 2,068 of record NZ_CANLCN010000007.1, on the reverse strand, counting down.
CGATAATAATATAACAGGCAAGATTGGGAGCATTAATATGTTAGAAACTAAAAACCAAAGAGGGAAGAACTTAAAGGTAAAAACACCCAATAATATAGTTCCAATCTGTGCAGCTAATGATACTGAAACAATATCCCAAACCAACTTATTCCATGGCTTCCTGAAATAAAGCAAGGCATTTATAAGCGGAAAAAAGTAGATAATAGATCCAACAGCTAAAAAACTCAACCAAAAGCCAACATTAAAAAGGGCATATGGGTTACCAACGAGAATTATAAACGCAGCAATAGCTAAAGTGTGGTATACATTATACTTATTACTCACCAATTTTGAAATCAAAAATATAGTAAGCATTATACTTGCGCGAACAATAGATGGCGACAAACCAGATACCGAAGCATAAAGCCATAATATACTCACTGTGATGATAACTTTTAATACGCCTAATCTACTGCGGGTAATTTTGCCTAAAACAGAGGTAACCAACATAAATATAACACCCAAGTGCAAGCCACTAACTGCAAGTATATGCATAGCTCCTGAGTCTGAGAAAGCTTGTTTCTGATCATAATCTAAATGGTCTTTATTACCTAACAATAAAGCTGAAATAATTGCATATTCGTCAGGTGATAACCTTAATAATTTCAATCGAGACTCAGCAGCTTCGCGTAGCTTATAGAAATAACGACGGTAATTGTATTCTGAATCAACTATTATGAAATTGGGTTTATTTATATAAAAAGAATAAAACACGCCTTTTGACGCCATGTATTTTGAATATTCAAACGAAAAAGGATTTCCCGTTTCCTTAAAAGGATTAATTCTCGTGTTAACAATTAATTTATCCCCTGGTAATACACGTTTACCAATAATATCACATTTAAAATAAGCTATTGCATTAAAGCTTTGTGATCGTAAACTATCAACCGTTATACAGTTAAACAGCACACTCTGTTGCCCACCTGAATTCTTCAACACCTTCTTAGCAACTGCTGAAAATATCAGCGGCTTATCACAACTTAATACTTCCTTCTGCCTATCTGGGGAAGTAACTATTCCAATAAAAACAAAGAGAAAACTAACTATTATTCCAATCCAATGCCTACTCCTATAAGATAATATATTAGGGTGAACGTAGAATAGCACCAAAGATAAAAAACCAATTATCAGAGGAATATAAAAATGCGAACTCCAACCTATTTGATCACCCAGAAGCCTACCGAGTAACAAACAAAATAAGAATTTAATAAAAGAATAAGTTTGAAAAGACATAGCAATAGGTTTGGCAATAACTCATTTGAAGATAATATTTTAAACCAAAACCTCAAAACCAGAAGATGACTCTATTTTGGGTGTGCCCCTGTGAGTCGGGCTTTGCGTTATATCTTTGCTTCGCCATAATGGGCTCACAAAGGATGTCACTTCAATCCCACACACAAAAACTATTCAAGTAGTAATATAATAAAGATTCAAAGTCCATTTTAAGGCACAAAAAAAGCCTCACAGAAACTCTGCAAGGCTTTACCATTATTGATGTATTATCTGTACCGAGAGGCGGGCTTGAACCGCCGACCTCATGATTATGAATCATGCGCTCTAACCAGCTGAGCTACCTCGGCGTTTTTTAGGATCAAGTAAAAAGTATCAAGTAATAAGATGATTGACAGCTTGTATTATGCAATTTAAATCGTCTTGATACTTGTGTCTTGTATCTTGATACTATTATCTCTTATCTAATTTCCTTTAACCAAAAAGAGCAACTACAAATAAATGTAATTGCTCTTTTTAAAGGTCGGCGGCGACCTACTCTCCCACATTTCTGCAGTACCATCGGCGCTATAGGGCTTAACTTCTCTGTTCGGAATGGGAAGAGGTGGAACCCCTACGCTATAACCACCTTAATATCTTTCTTTAATGATAAAGGATAAGGGATAAATGATAAACGCGCTTATTCGTTTATAACTTAAAACTTATAATTTATAACTAAAATAATAACATACTAGCTCAACCAAAATCATACTCTAATTCTAATACTTAACTAAAAGTTTCGGGTAATTAGTACCACTCG